>JAHEFN010000203.1 GCA_024640185.1 Gemmatimonadota bacterium
CCGCACCGGGATCGCGGCGCCATCGGCCGCCTGCGGCAGCGCGCGAAGGGTCGCGGCGTCGAGGGCATAGACGACGTGGACCAGTGGCAGGCCATCGCGGACCCCGGCGGCATACCAACGAACCCTGCCCGACAGGAGCTCCGGGTAGTGACGCTGCCAGCTGTCGGTCTGGGTGGCGATTGCCGTGGAGACCAACACCAGCTGGCGGACTTCCTCGCTCACCCAGGGAATCGTGGCGTCACCGGCCCGCAGCAATCGATCAAGGCCCGGCACCTCATGCGCCCGGCGTTCAAGCTGGTCGAGAGCGACGTCGAGATCGAGCGGGGTGGCCACCAGCTTGTAGTCCTGCGGATCGTCCTGGGCGGCGAAGTGGAGCACCAGGGCACCATCGGGTCGGTCGTACCGCCAGGTCTCACTGCCATAGCTGCGTCGCAACGGGTCGGCGTCGAACCGCCGGGCGCTCCGGCCCTTCGGCCACTCGATCCGCAGGGTGGGTTCGCCCTGTCGCACGTAGACCATGCCGCGGTCGTCGAGTTCGCCGTCGGTACTGCGGTAGAGTTCCACGCCAAAGCGATAGCGCCTGCGGAAGGGTGGCAGGCGGAAATCGCGGCGGGCCACGTCCCAGCGCCTGAAGTGCTCAGCCAGCCGGGCACCAGGTTCCCGCAGATCGATGGCGTCCTTGGTGCGCCACCAATCGCGGAGCCACTCAACGCGGGCAGCACCGTGGAGGGAATCGAAGGCGGCCAGCTCTGCCGGGAAGGAGATCGGTTCGATGTCGCGCCGATACAGCGCCACGATCTCGGGGAGATCACTCGCGGCCCCGACGAGATAGGCGCGCGTCGTCTGCGCCCGCCGTTCGGCGCCCCCCGGGCCATCCATCGACCCGGTCAACGGAATCGTCCGCGCCAATTCGAGCCAACCCACCGCCGACTGTCGGCCGAGAAGGATGGCACGTCGGAAGGCGATACGGGCCGAGTCCGGATGGCCGGCGAGGCGTTCGAGGCGACCCCGAGCAAGCAGGAGGTCGGCGTCCCAGCCCACCTTGGTCGCGGTCGCGGCGCGGAGGGCCTCGAGGGCCGGTCGGAGCGGCGCATCGATCCGTTGGTCGAGGGCGACCCGGGCAAACTCCAGGAGGCCCTCGACGAAGGCCGCATCGGCCTCGATGGCGCGGGCGAACGCCGCCCCGGCGAGCTGATCGCGGTCCAGCCCGAAGATCATCCAGAGCCCGCCGGCAAACCCCGCGGCTCGGTCACGCCCGGAGGCCTCCGCAAGGCCGATCCCGTACCACGGCCAGGGCCAGTCGGGTCGCAATTCGGCCGCCCACTCGAATTCCCCGATGGCGTGATCGAGGTGCGGCACGCTCGGCTCGATGGCGCTCAGTCGGAGGGCGAGGAGGCCGAGACGGAGATGATGCATCGGCTCATCGCGCTCCACCCGCGCCCGCTCGATGAGGCCCCGTTCGAGTTGCAGGATGCCAGCGGTGTCCCACGAGAAGGTGAGTGAGTCACGCAGCCGGTCGAGGGCAAGGCGATCCTCGGGCACCTGGGCGCTGGCCATCGCCGGCAACAGCAGGGCGACGAGGAGGCGCGTCCCGTACCGGATCATTCGATCACGGTGAAGCGACGGCAGCGCACCACCTGCAATCCCTCGGCGGTCGACATCGTGGCGGTGAGCATGTAGGTCCCGGGGCTGAGTCGGTTGAGTTGCACCTCGGTGTGCACCCGGTCGACCACGCCGGGGTGCCGACGGGTGGTGACGATCGTCAGCGCCTCACCACGGCCACTGCAGGAGGCCGACGAGGCGACGACCCCCGCGAGGCGATCGATGGCCAGCTGGGCCTGGTACGACGTGCCGGCGCCGAGTCCACCGACCTCGAAGTAGAGTTGCATCGGCTCGTCCTGCGAGAAGCGGCCCAACGGATTGGCCCACGCCGTGTCGGCACTGGGACTCCGCCAGGGGATCGAGACACTGCGGACCCCAAGGGACAGATCCGAGAGGGTGAGCCGTCGGTCGGTCGGATCGGGGACGCGGACCACCACGGGAGGCGCCACCGTCCCGCGGCGATCCGATTCGATGGCGACCCGCACCCGGTATTCGCCCGCGGGAACCCGGATCGGCAACTGCCCCAACAGGTGTTGCCCCGGCCGGAGTCGGTCGGCGGTCACGAACCCGCGGACGGTGTCAATGACGGCCGCGACGACACCGTCGAGGCCGCGTACCGCCACCCGAAATCGGATCGGGTACAGCTGACGACCACCCATCAGGTCGCGGGGGGTCAGGTCAGCGGCATCGAGGGCGAAGGCGACCTGCAGGATCGGCCCCCGCTGATCGGAGCCGAGCGCCAGCACATCGATTCCGGCGTTGAGCGGAAGTTCAAAGCCGAGCTCGTAGGAGTAGGGCCGCGCCAATGATTCCCGACCGATGGCCCGCTCGAGGCGCTGGAGGGAATCGGCCCCGTCCCGCCCCTGATTGAGGATCTCGGTGTAGATCGGCGACAGCCGTCGCCGCGACTGCATCAGCTCCTGGGCGATCGTCGAGACCAGTTCCGCTCCGTAGGTCCTGATCACCGGCGGTGTCGAATCGGGATGCATCTGCGGTTGGTCGGACCGGAACATCCGGTACTGGCTTGACTGCGCCAGGATGTCGAAGATGCTCTCGACGGTCTGGAAGTCGCTCGCCTTGTCGAGGGCCAGGAAGTGGTAGAACTGATCCACTTCATCGGTGCGACGGTACCGCCACGACTCGTTGGGGGGCATGCCCACCACACGAAGCACCTCATCGACGTCAGGCCCGCCATGTCCCCCCAGGGAGGTGCGCTTGGTGGGCGAGCCGTGCAGGAGCATGATCTCCCCGCGCCGATCGAGGGCCTCCACCCCGAGCGTGTCGAACTCGAACAACAGCCCCGACTGATGGATCGTGGTCCGCACGTAGTTGTGGCGTGCGAACGCCAGCCGGCGGTAGTGCTCCGCGAGGCGATCGTCTTCCGTCGGCAGGCCGTCGGCGTCCTGCGAGGCCCAGTGGTCCCGGATGACTCGTTCCCGCTCGCCGGCCGGGACCCGATCGAATCGGGTCATCACCGAATCGGGCACCACCACCTGGAGGTCGCGCCGAAAGCGTCGCAGGGGCTCTCCCTCGGCCTCACGCAAACCGCGATACCACGGAACGGCACCATCGTTGCGCCCGGTGACGAAGCGCATCATCGCCTGCGCCCGAAGGATCCTGGCATCGTGCTGGTGGAGCCGCGCCGCGAGCTCGGTCACCGCCACCGCGGAATCCTTCTCACCAATCTCGCGCTCCAGTCGAGCACGGATCAATGCCAGATCAGGGTCCCGGGCCAGGGCCTCCACCGGCAGGGCACGTACGGTCCGCAAGGCCACGTCCTCGGCGACCGGTTCGCGGCTGCGCAGCGCCAATTGCCCCACCTCGATCGCCGCCTGCCCATCGAGGAGGTCAGGGCCGGCCGATCGCACCAAGGTGGCGACGATATCCCCGGCGGGATCCATCCCCAGCATCCGCTGCAGCCCGAAGCCTGCGGCACCGCTGGTCCGTGCCTCACCGATGGCGGCGAGTCCAAAGCCGAGCCACCCGAGGCGGCAGTCGGGGTGATCGCGGGTCACCCATTCGAGGGTGCGCGAAGCCTCCGACCAATAGCGCCCCTCGTCGGTCAGCTCGCCGAGGCGGATGCCGATGAACCCGAGTCGCAGCTCGAGGCGAAGGTCGCCGGCGAGCGAGTCGGCAGCCCGCCGGGTCGCACGATGCAGCAGCCGGAGCGACACGAGGTCATCGGCCGCGGCGAGCGAGTCGCGAAGCGTGGCGACCGCCGGACCGCAGCTCGGCGCCTGGCCGGCGAGCGGGCCAGTGGCGAGCATCACCCCCAGCAGCGATGCCCCCACACCCCATCTCACGGCACCACCTCGAACGGCCGTTGTCGCGAAATCTCGTAGCCATCCTCGGTGCGCACGATGACTTCGAGGTAATAGGCCCCGGGAGCGATGCGCCGCAGGTCGAGGACCCGTGCCACACGGTCCACACCACCCTGCGCCCGTTGGGGGAAGGCCAAACGCAGTTCGGTGCCACTGCCGCCGAAGAGTCGCTTGAAGATCGATCGACCCGCCGGCTTCTTGACGGCGAGCTCGATTGTATAGGGCGTCTTCGGGGGCATCCCGGTGACCTCGAAGTAGAGCTGCATCGGCTCGTCGCGGGGGAATCGCAGGGTGGGATTCACCCACGCCGTGTCACCGCTCGGCACCTGCCACGGGAGCCGGATCGATCGCACCCCGAGGGCAAGATCGGAGAGACCAGCGTCCGGGCCGAGTGGCGACGCGACCCGAATGGTGTCGCGCGCCGTCACCAAGCCGCCGTCATCGGTCTGGATCGCCATCCGCACCGTGAAGGTCCCGGGCGGGACCGTGACCGGCAGGCGGCCAAGCAACAGCTGGGTCGCCTCGATCGGTGCCGCGGCGATGAAGGTCCGCACGGTGTCGACCGAGGCGATCACCGTCCCATCCAGCGCCAGGACCGAGGCTCGGGTCCGCACCGGGTAGGCATATCCTTGCTCGATCTTCCGGGCGGAGAGGCCCTGGCCACTGATCGCGAAGGCGAACTGCACCTGGGCACCACGGGCATCCGATCCGACGGCGAGGACGTCGAGGGTGGCGCGAATCTGCTCGCCCAGGAAGACCGGCCACGAATCGGTACTGGTCCCCACCTCGATGGCGTGTCGCCCCAGCTCGCGTTCCTCGGTGAGCATCTGGGCCCCGCCGCCGCGGCCGACACCCATCAGTCGGGCATAGATCGGCGACATCCCCTCCCGCGAGCGAAGCAATCCCTCGGTGTGGCGTGCGAGCGCGTCGCCACGGGCATCGTCACGGAGCCCCTCCGCGTCGATCA
>JAHEFN010000204.1 GCA_024640185.1 Gemmatimonadota bacterium
GAGGGTGCCGTCGGTCCCGCCGCTGCTGACCAGGACCACCGGGGCGAGTGGCGAGCCGAAGGTGGCCGTCTGCTGCATCGAGCCCGCCACCGTGATCTGACCGTCGTCGGAGATCACCACGTCCTCGAAGAGCTCATCGCCCAGCCCACCGGCCTGGACGCGATCGAGGAAGCTGCCATCGGCACCAAAGCGGGCCAGGAAGGCGTCGGTACCTCCCCGAGAGACGAGCAACGCCGCCGCGCCGGTCTGATCGAAGTCGACCGTGCCACGGAAGAGACCCGCCACCACGATGCTGCCGTCGACATCCACCGCCACGCCGCGTGCCTCATCATCCTGGCTGCCGCCGAGAAGCTGCGCCCATTCACAACTGCCGGTCGGACCAATCTTGACGAGCAGGATGTCTCGTCCCCCCTGCGGAACGAGGATGCGGCCTCCGCACGTGCCGCTGGTCCCGTAGCCGACGACAATCGCGCCACCGTCGGAGGTGGCCGCCATCCGATTGGGCACTTCGCCCCCGGCACCGCCGACCGTGGTCACCCACTGCAAGGCACCTTCCGTACTGTACTTGGCGACGGCGAGATCCTGGGCGCCGAAGGAGTTGCGGATCGTCGCGGCCGCACGCGGGTCGAAGTCGACCGAGCCGGTGAACCAACTCGCGATGATCACCCCGTCCGCGACCGTGACCACGCCGCGTCCCTCGTCCTGCTGCAATCCGCCGACGCGGAACGGCACCGCGACCGCTGGATTGCTGCCCTCACCGCCTCCGTCACCGTTGCCGATGCCGGATCCAGGGCCGAGTGGGTTGGGGATGAACTCACCGCATGCGGCAGCGAGGAGGAGCAGTGGCGCGATACGCAGGGAAGCATTCATGGCTCCACAGTATCGACTTTTGCCGGTCGCGCCAAGAGAGCTCAGCCGGATCCGCTCCCGGGAACAGAAAACGCCGCCCGAAGTCGGGGCGGCGCGGCGCGCAGTGCAGGACAGTGCAACTCCCGAGGAGGGACTCGAACCCCCGACCCGCTGATTAACAGTCAGCTGCTCTACCAACTGAGCTACTCGGGATCGCTCACCCGGAAGACCACTCCGAGAGAGGCGTCAAAGTAGCCGACGGCTCACGGTTGTTCAAGGAGCGGTGCGGACGCCAGCGCCCGAACCGGGACCGAGTGATCCGGCACCGTGACACCCCGAGATCTGGGGACCGACCCGCCGGCCTCCGATGGAGGATGGACGAGAACAGCCGACCCTCGGGAAGGTGTCCCACGGGAACTCACCCCCGCCGAGTCCCAAGCGGTCGGCTGGCACCCAGACTGGCCCGATTTTCGGACCGCTGCGGGTATCTCATTTCCCATCCAGCAGTTGCGTTCGCAGATGAGCGTTCACTCACATGTCAGTGGCAATAGTGAGTGCTCGCAACTATTGGCAAATTGAGCCTTGTGCCGTTCCGGCGGTATGTTGGCGACATAAGTCATTACAAAGCTGTCATTTACGCCATTTTGGACACTTCCATTTACCGGTCCGCTCGCTACCTTGTCCCCATGCCGTTGACCCCATTGCTGGGCCACCAGCAGACTCGCGAGAGACTCAGCGCGGCCATCCGTGCCGACCGTCTCCCCCAAGTCCTCTTGGTGACCGGCCCCGCGGGGGTCGGCAAACAACGATTGGCGCTCTGGCTCGCCGAGCGGCTGATGTGTGAGGCCCAGGGCGACGAACCCTGTGGCCGTTGCCTGCCCTGCCGTCGGGTGGCAGGGCTGGTACACCCGGATGTGCACTGGCTGGTCCCGATTCCTCGCCCCAAGGCGAGTGACTCGGACAAGCAGGTGGAGGAGGCCGGAGCGTCGCTGGAGGGCGCGATGGCCGAACGGCGCGAGACCGGCCGCTGGGGCCCTCCAGATGGGATGGCCAGTCACGGGATCGCGGCGGCCAGGTTGCTCCAGCGACGGGCCGGCCTGACGTCAGCCGAGGGCGGGTGGCGGGTGTTCGTGATCGGGCGAGCGGAGCGATTGGTGCCGCAGGAGTCGTCGCCCGAGGCGGCCAACGCGCTGCTGAAGCTGCTGGAGGAGCCGCCGGCCAAGTCGGTCTTCGTCCTGACGACCGCCGCACCGGGACTGGTCCTGCCCACGATCCGGTCCCGGACGGTCCCGGTGCGGGTGGGGCGGCTGAGTGATGGCGAGGTAAGGGAGTGGGCGGTGGCCCAGCAACTCGACGCCTCCGAGGAGGAGATCCTCGCGGCGCGGGGTTCGATCGGCCGCCTGACCGGCGGCGATGACGAGGGAGCCCGCAAGGCGAGGGCAGCGGCGGTGGCGGTGCTCGAGGCGATCGAGCGGGGGGCCCAGGAGACGGCGCTGGTTTCGATCCGTCAGGGCGTCGCCCAGGCACGGGGTGAGTTCACCGCGATGCTCGATGCCTTGGCCGATGAGTTGGCCAGTCGAGCCCGCCTCTCGGCGACTCGACCGGGAAGCGTGCGGCGGGCGGAGGCACATGCAGCAGGGATCGAGGCGGTGCTCGCCACCCGGGAACGGGTCCAGGGCAACCTCAATCCCCAGCTCGCCATGGCGACGCTGGCCGAGGAACTCGCCTCCCTGGGGGCGGCATGACGTTGAGCCACCTCGATGCATCCGGGCGCGCCCGGATGGTGGATGTCGGGGGCAAGCCGGTGACCGCGCGACGCGCGGTGGCCATCGGCGAGGTACGGATGTCTCAGGCGGCCTTCGCGCTGGTGCTCGATGCCGCCGCTGCCAAGGGCGACGTCATCACGGTGGCCGAACTGGCCGGCGTGATGGCCGCCAAGCGGACCAGTGAGTTGGTCCCACTCTGTCACCCGGTCGCACTTGACCAGGTGGAGGTGCGCGTCGAACCGGTGCAGGAATGGCCCGGCGTGCTGGTGACCGCCACGGTGTGCGCGGAGGCGCGAACCGGGGTGGAGATGGAGGCCCTCGTGGCCGTCAGTACGGCCTGCCTGACCGTGTATGACATGGTGAAGTCGGCAGACCGGGGCGCATGGATGACTGGCATCCGCGTGCTCGAAAAATCCGGCGGTGTGCGGGGCGAGTGGAGTGCCTCGATGCCGTCGGACCCACGCAAGGAGCATGGATGATGAAGCAGACTGTCGCTCGCGGCTCGATTGTCGCCGCAGCGGCCTTGGCCCTGACCGGGCTCGGTGCCATGGCGACCATGATGTCGCGCGACACCACCCCGGTCATCGACCTGTCGGAAGATGTCGTGATCGATACCACCGCGGCGCTGGCGGTCATGGAGAGTCAACTCCTGGTGACCCAGGGGGAGCTCGACCGCGCCCATCGGATCCTCGACTTCTCCGGTCGCTACCGGATCCCCGCTGACATGGCGGCCCGGATCTACGACCACGCCGTGAACGAGGGGATCCCACCGGCACTCGGGTTCCAGCTCGTGAAGATCGAGAGCGGCTTCATCAATTCGGCGCAGTCCTACGCGTCGGCGATTGGCCTCACCCAACTGGTGCTGCGGACGGCCCGCTCCTACGAACCGATGCTGACGCGGGATGACTTGATGAACCCCGACGTCTCCCTCCGGATTGGGTTCCGCTATCTCAAGGACCTGCTCAAGCGCTACGACAATGACCTCGAGCTCGCCCTCGAGGCCTACAACAAGGGCCCGACGCTGGTCTCGACCCAGATGGACGAGGGGATCGAGGTCAAGGGCCGGTATTCGAGGGCGGTCCTGCGGGGGATGTGAGGCTGGACGATAGACGATAGCCCGTGAAGGCAAGAAAGGCCGGCTCCCCAAAGGGGCCGGCCTTTCGCTTCTCGCTGGTTTCGGCTCAGCGTGCGGGAATCGTGAGCCGCTGACCGACCCTGATGGTGGCCCGGCTGCCGAGCCGATTCTCGGCGATCAGCGCCCGCTGGCTCACCCCGAACCGCTCGGCGATCTCGCCCACGGTGTCGCCGCGGCGCACCTCATACACACCGCCGCTGGCGGTACGCGCCGGGGCACCGGCGGCAATCACCAACTTCTGTCCGGCACGGATGGCACCCGCCGACCGGAGCCGGTTGTCGGCCACGACCGACGCCTGGGTCACGCCGTAGCGCGCGGCGATCCCCGACACCGTCTCTCCCGAACGAACGATGTGGGTGAGCGGGGCCCGCGGTGGCGACGGGTCGTTCTCGCGGAGCAGTCTCGCCGGCAGCGACGTCCCGGGTGCCGGGATGTAGAGGGTGGTACCGATCTGCAGGGAGCGGGCACGAGCCACCCGGTTGGCCGCCATCAGCGACGACATCGACACGCGGTAGCGCTGGGCGATCCCGGAGATCGTCTCACCGCGCCGCACCACATGGGTGAGCACGGCCGGCTTTTCGCTCGGCGGGACCAGGGCGTAGGCCTCAGCGACCGACCGCGACATCCCGGCGGGCAACCGAACCGGATAGTCGGTTCCCGGGGGGGTGATCCCCCGGAGGATGTGCGGATTGAGGTTCCGGATCACCTCGAGCGTGGTTCCGGCCAGTTCGGCAACCAGGTCGAGACCGGTTCCGCCCTGCACGACGACACTGTCGCGGGGGAACGGCTCGACCGGCTCCGGAAGCTCGAAGTCGTAGCGCTCCGGCGCCTTGGCGATCAAGGCGGCGGCGATCAGCTTGGGGACGTAATCACGGGTCTCGCGCATGAGCAGCTGAGCGTCAGCGAGCTCGAAGAACATTTCGTCACTCTCGGGATCGACCGCGTCGCCGCCCCCCTGGGAGGCAATGCGGGTCACCCCGCGCCCGACCCGACCCTGACCACCGTTGTAGGCCGCCGCTGCGAGCAGGTGCGAGCCGAAACGATCGGTGAGGTCCCGGAGGTGGCGGGCCGCCGCATCGGTGGACTTGATGGGGTCACGTCGCTCGTCGACCCAGGTGTCGACCCGCAGGCCATA
>JAHEFN010000205.1 GCA_024640185.1 Gemmatimonadota bacterium
CTGCTGGTGCGGATCGGAGTGGCCCGCATCGCCGAGCTCCGACTTGGGGCCCCGACGTGGACCCGGTCCGGTGGTCCTGCCCCGCGCGGTGCTTGGGACCACCGCTGGTCGCTGGGGACCAAGGTGCAGGTGCTCCGTGGTGGACGAACCGGGGTGGTGATCCTCGGCGGCGCCACCGTCACGGTGGGCGGCGGCGAGGATCTCCCTGCCTCACAGGTCACTGCGAGCTCGGCATCGGACGACCGCGAGGCCAGCTATGCACTCCAGGTGGCCGTGTCTCGGGAGGTCGGCCGGCTGTCGCTGGCAGCGATGACCAGCGTGGTCGCGGGCACCGAGACCCGGACGGGTCAGACCGTGGTTGCCTCGACGCCCGTCGCCCGGGCCGGGGCCATCTTCGTCGAGTATTCGGGAACGTACGGCGGGGGGCGCGCTGCCGAGCATCTCGGCCATGTCGGGGCCGTCTGGCAGCTCAGTCCGGAACTGCAGGTCGACCTCCACGGCGGCCGTTCACTGCGGGGCGAGTCGACCACCTTCGTTGGGATCGGCATCTCGGCGGTGCTTCCCTAGCCCCTGCGCCGGAGCCGACCTCGACCGGAACGCTTGCCTCACTCGCGGGGCCATCCGCACACAAGAACGCGTCATCGGGTCGTCAGGAGACTTGTTCCCCTCCGGCGCCACCACGCCCCTGCGCTTCCCCCGGCCGCTCCGGGGAGCGCTGTGCCCCGAAGCTGGACCACCGCGTCTCCGAGAGAGGCGGAGACAACCGTGTCGTCGCCGCCGGCGACCTTGCGCCAGTGCGAGACCGCGAGCGTCTGACCCATCATTTCGAAGGCAGCACGGTCCTCTCGCCTCCGTGGCCCGGGGTGTCTCCCGGGGTAGTTGGCGCTAGATTGGGCCATTCCCGAGCCAGCGTGTGCCGATGCCCGATGAAGTCCTGGAGCGCCTCACCCAGGCGCTGCACGAGCGCTACCGCCTGGAACGCTGCGTTGGACAGGGCGGTATGGCCACCGTGTACCTCGCAGAGGACCTCAAGCACCACCGGCAGGTGGCGATCAAGGTGTTGCGGCCGGAGCTTTCGGCCGCCCTCGGCACCGAACGGTTCCTCCGGGAGATCGAGCTCGCGGCCCAGCTCCAACACCCACACATCGTCCCGGTCTACGACTCGGGGTCCGCCGAAGGCCTCCTCTACTTCGTCATGCCATTTGTCGAGGGGGAGACGTTGCGCGACCTGGTCCGGCGCGAGGGCCAGGTTCCCCTGGTCAGGGCCGCCGAGATCATCCGTGAGGCGGCGAGTGGACTCCAGTACGCCCATGACCAGGGCGTCATCCACCGCGACATCAAGCCCGAGAACATCATGCTCTCCGGCGGTCACGCCGTCGTGGCGGACTTCGGCATCGCCCGAGCGGTCGATGCCTCGCGTTCCGACGATGTGAACATCACCGGAACCGGGATCGCGATCGGCACTCCCGCCTACATGAGTCCCGAGCAGGCCACCGCCGATACCGTGGACGCCCGGACTGATCAGTACGCCCTTGCCTGCGTGTTCTACGAGCTCGTCACCGGGAAGCAGGCCTTCGCCGCCCCGACGGTCCAGGCGATGCTGAGTTCGATGCTGACCGGCCCCCGCCCTCGCCTCTCCGGGACGGTCGAGGGAGTCCCCCCGACGGTGGATGGGGCGACCCAACGAGCCCTCGATACCGATCCATCCCGACGGTTCGACAGCATCACGGCCTTTGCCCGCGCCGTCGGCGAGGAGAGCTCGGAGGTCGCTGCCGCGGCGCGTGAGAGCCGTCGTTGGCGGCGGCTCGCGATCGCCCTCCCCCTCCTCGTCGTCGCCCTTGGGGCCGTGTGGCTGCTGATCTTCGGGGTGCCAGGTCGGATCGTGGTGTCGGGCGCGGAGACGATTGCGGTGGTGCCGTTCGCCGCGTCCGGTCCGGGGACGGAGGGCATCGGCGAGGGCATGGTCGACCTGATGGCCGGCAACTTCGACGGCGTGGGACCGATTCGGGCCATCGAACCTCGTGCGGTGATGCGGGAATGGCGCCGACGGGTCCACGATGGAGATGGCGACCTTGATGACGCCCTGGCCGTGGCACGGAGTGCCAACGCCGCCTCGGTGCTCATCGGCAGCATCGTGGCGACGGGCGGTACCGCGCGTCTCACGGCGGAGCTCTACGACGTCAGCGGCCAACGGCTCGCCGGTGACTTCGTCGATGGCCCGGCCGACTCGTTGCTCGCCCTCGCCGATGGCCTCGCCCTCAAGGTCCTGCGGCAGATCTGGAGCTCGCGGGAACCGTTGCCATCGGCCAACAGTTCCGGCATCACGTCGGCCTCGATGCCGGCGATCCGCGCCTACCTCACCGGAGAGCGTTACCACCGCCAGGGGGTTTGGGATTCTGCCAAGGTGGCCTTCGAGCAGGCGGTGTCGGCCGACTCGACCTTCTCGTTGGCTTGGTATCGCCTCGCCAACACCCTCGGGTGGCAGGGTGCCTACCTGACGCCGAGGGCGATCGAGGCCGCGTCGCGTGCCGTGCAATTCTCCGGCTCGCTTCCTCCGAGGATGCGGTCGTTGCTCGTCGCCTACAATCTCTTCACCAACGGTGATCCCGCCGCCACCGATTCGGCCGTCCGCTACGTCGACCGCTATCCCGGTGACGCCGATGGCTGGTACCTCCTCGGGGAATCGCGCTATCACACCCGGGGATATGATCCCAGGCCACCTTCGGAGCTGCTCGAGCCGTTCGACCGGGTGATCGCCCTTGATTCCTCGCTGACGCCCGCGGCGATCCACCCGATCGAGATCGCGATCGCCAACCGGGATACCGAGCTTCTCACCCGCTACGTGGAGGTGCTCCGGGCCGCAGGCTCCAATGACGAGGTGACTCGGGCCGCCCTGGCAGCGGAGGTGCTCACGGGTGAGACGGCGGCGCTCGGCAGCCTGATGGAGCAGGGTGGGGCGCTCCTGAGCTTAGCCGCCATCCAGGCGCTCCTTGCTGCGCCCGAATTCGACGGCGATCGGGTGATGGAGTTGGCGCGCATTGTGGCGGGCACCGCCAAGGAGGGCGCCGGTGGCCGCCAGCAATTTGCGAGTGGGGTGATGTTGGCCGGCGGCATCGGGCGCCTCGCTGCCGCCGACTCGTTGTTGCGGGCGTTCGGTGTCGGCGACCCCAACCTCGAGACGCTCCCCCGGCTCCCGGCGCTGTACGGGAGGTTTGCGACGCGTGCGCAGCTGACCAAGGCCGATTCCCAGCTCAAGGCGACCGAGAGCAGCAATCCGTTCTACTTCTTCACCCATGCCTTGGTGGCGTACGACCTCGGTCAACCGGCACGGAGTCGCTCGCTCCTTCGCTCGGCGCTCGGGCTGGTCGATTCGACGACGCCTCGGTGGCTCGTACCGACGCTCTCAGCGTTGGACGGGCTGGCTCAGGTGGCCCAAGGCGACACGGCCGTCGGGATGGCGGCCGTCGAAGCGAATCTCAGGCGAGTGGGCGGGCAGGTCTCCTCCGTCTCCGTGGCGGTCCTGCTTCGCTATGCGCTGCACCTCGCGGCGATACCGGCGACTCGCGACGATGGCATTCGTCGGTTGCAGTATGGGTTTGCATTCAGCCCGGAGCTGGCGCCGATCCGGAACTACTATCTGGGCCGGGCGTTCGAGGCAGCGGGGAACACCGATTCGGCGGTGGCGAATTATGGTGGCTTCATGAGGCTGTTCAACGCACCGGATTCGAGCTACCAACCGCTTGCCGATGAGGCGCGAGCGGCGCTCGCGCGCCTGACGGGCGAGCCGGCCGCAGATGGAGCTGGCGTGAGTGCCTCGGATGATTGAGCAAGAGGAGGGGTTCCCCGCCAAGGCGACTGACCTCGCGACGCAACTCGCCAAGGGCTGGAGCAAGGGCCGGGTCGACATGATGGTGGCGCTCTTTGACCCGGATGCGGTCTTTCTCGAGACACCGTTCAGCAAGCCGATGCAGGGCCACGACGCGCTTCGTCGCTGGGCGGCCGACATCCCGTACCACCAGTCCGAGGCGTCCTTCACCGTTGGCGAGGTGTTCACCGTCGGTCCCTGGTTCTCGGCGGAGTTTCGCCTGGTCTTCCGGCGGCGGAAGACTGGTGAGTGGGTGGACGCGCGGGGAGCCCTCTTTGCCGAGACCCGCGACGGGCTGATCACCGAACTCCGGATGTACTGGCACAGGCAGAACGGCGGCCGGGAGACCTCGAAGGCGTAGCCTGTCGGATGGCGGTGTTCGGGGGCGGCGGCCTCGCAGGGGTCGATGGTGTCCGAACCATGGGACACTCGACGAAGATGGCATATCGCAAGTCATTGTAGCACAACAAGATAGATCTGGCACAGATCTGGATGTAGTTAACGGCGTCCAGTGGTCCGTTCGCTCGCCGTCTTGGAGGAATCATGCTCGCACTCATCGCCACCGTCGCCCTCGCCGTCGGGTCTCCGGGCCCCGGAGCGCAGCCGGCGCAGGTGCTCGTCACCCTCAACGGCGGTGACTATCAGCCGGGGGATCAGGTGAGGGTCGAGATCGAGCCCCAGGAGGACGGCTACTTGATCGTCTTTCGGGTCGACGGGGACGGCTACCTCAGGGTGCTCTTTCCGCTTGATCCTGACCTCGATCCGTTTGTGAGGGGCGGTGGCCGCTATGAACTGCGGGGCCGTGGCGAAAAGGGTTCCTTCCTCGCCGATGATCGGGGTGGCACCGGTCTCGTCTTTGCCGCGTTGAGTCGCGAACCGCTGGCCTTCGATCGATACGCTGCCGGCTCCCACTGGGACTACGAGCGGCTCTGGCTCCCCGATCCTGCCGGTGATGCCGAAGCCCAGTTGATGTCCATCGTCCGTGCGATGTCGGACAACGGTCGCTTCGACCAT
>JAHEFN010000206.1 GCA_024640185.1 Gemmatimonadota bacterium
GGAACGCCAGCGCCACGCCCCAGCGTGCCACGGTGGCCCGGGCACCCATCGCGAGCGACGAGAAGGTGCTCATCGATCGATCCGAATCGCGAGCCAGTCTCGAAAGAGGATCACGACCAGCAAGCCAACGGCCGCGGTGGTCAGCCCCTGGAGTGGGCCCCAGATCAGGGCCTCGGCCGTCAGCCTCCCCAGGGCCGCGCCGCTGAGCAGCAGCACGGCGAGGTTGCGACACCAGGTCCCGAAGAGGAACAGGCCGACGTTGACGGCGAGATTGTCGGCGAAGAAGACCGCCCTGCCCCAGGCAGCACCGTACCCCAGGGCGACATGCGCGATCATGTTGGCGCCAAACCGTGCCGGGGAGAGGACATCGATGGTGAGGCCGATGGCGAGGCCAGCGAGTGCCGCCATCCCGGGGGACAATCGCAGGCAGAGCAGCAGGAGCACGAGGAGGAGCAGGTCCGGCATGCCCCGACCCTCGATCAACGAGGGTCGCAGGTAGAACTCCAACAGCAACAGGATGGAGATCACGAGGCCGAAGCGGAGCCGGTCGCTGCTGCGCCGGCGGCGCGGGCCGGTGCCGGTCCAGACATGACTCACGGTGGCGACTCCCCGGTGCCGGTGGCGACCGACCCGTCCTCCGTCGAGGTCGTCAAGACCATGACGTGGGAGATGGTCCCGGGGTTGGTGTGGGGGGCGACCCGGTAGAGTCGTTCGTACCCGAGGGGGTCCGGTTCGATCCCGACGATCCGCCCGATGGGGATCTGCCCCGGGAAGACCCCACCGAGGCCGGAGCTGAGGATCTCGGCGCCGTCGGAGAGCGAGTCACTGAGCGCGACGCCGCGCAACTCGAGCATGGGGTGCCCCAACCGTCCGACGCTGACCGGCTGGACGAAGCCGAGGATCGCGCCGTCCGCGGTGACCGCCGAGGCCCCGAAGTCCGGGTGCATCCAGGTCAGCACCACACTGCTCTGTGCCGCGACACTCCAGATGTAGCCGAGCAGCCCGTCGGCGGTCAGCACCGGATCGAACTGATGGATGCCATCCTCACGCCCGACGTTGAGCGAGAGGGTCAGGCCATCGGTCGCCGATGGCTGGTGCAGCACCGCCCCGCCGACCCAAGGCATCGTGGTGGCCTCGCCGAGGCCGACCAGTCGACGCAGGGCAACGTTCTCACGTCGCAGGGTGCTGTCACGCATCACGCGGAGGGCGAGGGAGTCTCGGGACGCCTGGATCCCCGCGAGCGCAAACCGAGAGATGCGGTCACGGGCGGCGCGCTCACGGAGGGCCACCGCAGGGCGGAGCGCCGTCTGGCGAAGGGTGGTCACCACCTCGGCAGCGAAGGGCCGCGGCAGGACGTAGCCGAGCAGTGCCACGACGACGCAGGCGCCGAGGACGAGCAGGTCAGCGGCGGCGGCGGCATCCCGTCCCCCGTAGTCCCGCATCGTCAGGTCGTCAGGACCGAGCGGTACTTCTCGAAGTCATCGAGGATCCTGCCCGTGCCACGGACCACGCAGGTGAGCGGATCCTCATCGATGTGAATCGGCAGCCCGGTCTCCTGGGAAAGCAGGAGGTCCAGCCCACGGATGAGGGCGCCCCCACCGGTCATGACGATGCCTCGATCAACGATGTCACTCGCCAGCTCGGGCGGGGTGATCTCCAGGGCGCGACGCACGGCGTCCACGATCTGCTGCACCGGCTCCTGCACCGCCTCGCGGATCTCGCTGGAGTGCACCCGGACCGTCTTCGGAATCCCGGAGACGAGGTCGCGGCCCTTGACCTCCATCTCACGCTCATCGCCCGATGGGAAAGCCGACCCAACCTTGATCTTGATGAGTTCAGCCGTCGGTTCGCCGATGAGGAGATTGTAGTTCTTGCGCATGAACATCACGATGGCCTGATCGAACTCATCGCCACCGATGCGGATCGAGGTGTCCGACACGATGCCCGAGAGGGCGATCACCGCGATCTCGGTCGTGCCACCTCCGATGTCGATGACCATGTTGCCCGTTGGCGTGTCGACCGGCAGGCCCACGCCAATCGCCGCGGCCATCGGCTCGGCGACCATCAAGACCTGCTTGGCACCGGCCGTCTCGGCAGAGTCGCGCACGGCCCGTCGTTCGACCTCGGTGATGCCTGACGGCACCGCGACGATCACCTTCGGCTTCACGCGGAAGACGTGCTTGTCGATGATCGTCTTCAGGAAATACCGCAGCATCTTCTCGGTGACATCAAAGTCGGCGATCACGCCGTCCTTCAGTGGTCGAACCGCCTGGATCCCCTCCGGGGTCCGGCCCAACATCCGCTTGGCCTCGAGTCCGATGCCCTTGATCCGCCCGGTGGCCTTCTCGAGGGCCACCACGGAGGGCTCGTTGAGGACGATGCCTTCGCCCTTCACATAGATCAGGGTGTTGGCCGTCCCGAGATCGACCGCGATCTCATTCGCTGGGAGGAAGGAGCCGAACTTGGGGAATCTCACTGGGCGGTGTTCCGGGGTGACGGCGGGAAGGAGCGGCTGGCGACGCTCGTAAGGTGGCGCGGAACGACGCGATTGCGCAACACCTTGCCACGAGGGTGTTTGGCCGACACCTGTGAGCGTGCACTCACATCAGTCATCGAGTGAGCACACGCTCACACCGGGGGCGCCAGACTACATGCCCGTGCTGCCAAATCCACCCTCACCGCGGTCACTCTCGGGGAGAACGGTCACCTCGAGAAAGCGGACCGGCTCGACCCGCTGGACCAGCATCTGGGCGATCCGCTCGCCCCGAACCACCTCGAACGGCTCCGCACCGAGGTTGATCAGGATGACCTGGAGCTCGCCGCGGTAATCGGCATCGATGGTGGCGGGAGTGTTCGGGAGGGTCACGCCGTGCTTCAGTGCCAGCCCAGATCGGGGGCGGAACTGCAGCTCGTATCCCAAGGGGACCGCCACCTTCAAGCCGGTGGGGACCAGGACCCGGGCACCGGGAGCGATCCGCACGTCGACCGCCGCCACCACGTCCATCCCGGCCGAGCCGGGTGTGGCCCGATGGGGGAGGGGCAGCCCCTCGCCGTGCGGCAGGCGCACGACGAGGAGCTCCACCGCCCCCTCCTCAGAGGACGGAGTCAACGGGCGTGCACTCGAGTCCGAAGGCCTCGGCGACACCGCCGTAGACGATCTTGCCGTCGATCACGTTGAGGCCGAGCTTGAGCGCACCATCGGCGCGACAGGCGGCCCGCCAGCCCAGGTTGGCCAGGGTGATCGCATACCCGAGGGTGGCGTTGGTCAGTGCCAGGGTCGAGGTGCGCGGGACCGCACCCGGCATGTTGGCCACGGCGTAGTGCAGCACACCATCCACGAAATAGGTGGGATCCTCGTGCGTGGTCGGCTTGATCGTCTCGACGCAGCCGCCCTGGTCGACGGCGACGTCGACGATCACGCAGCCGTTGGGAACCCCGGCAAGATCCGCCTTGGTGATCAGGTGTGGCGCCTTCTTCCCCGGCAGCAGCACCGCCCCGATGATCAGGTCGGCCTTGGCGATCGCGGCGAGGATGTTGTGCCGATTCGAGTAGAGGGTGTCGACATTGGCGGGCAGCACATCGTCGAGGTAGCGCAACCGGTCGAGGCTGGTATCGAGAATCACGACATGGGCGCCCATCCCGGCCGCCATCTTCGCGGAGTTGATCCCGACCACGCCACCACCGATGATCACGACTTCCGCGGGCGCCACTCCCGGCACCCCACCGAGCAGCACGCCACGACCGCCGAAGAGCTTCTCGTTGTACTTGGCACCCTGCTGCACGGCCAGGCGGCCAGCGACCTCGGACATCGGGGTCAGGAGGGGCAAGTGCCCGTTGGCGAGCTGCACCGTCTCGTACGCGATCGCGATCGCACCGGACGCCATCACCGCTCGGGTCAGGGTCTCGTCCGCCGCGAAGTGGAAATAGGTGTAGAGCACCTGCCCCTTTCGCATCCGTGGATACTCGACCGCGATGGGCTCCTTCACCTTGATGATCATCTCGGCCTTCGCCCAGACCTCATCGGCCGTCGGGAGGATGGTCGCGCCGACGGCGACGTAGTCGCTGTCGGGGAAGCCACTCCCCTCCCCGGCACCCGCCTCGACAAACACGCCATGCCCCGCGCCGACGAGGGCCTCAGCCCCAGACGGCACCAGCCCGACCCGATTCTCGTTGGTCTTGATCTCCTTCGGGACGCCGATCAGCATTGCAAGCTCTCTTGCGCGCGAGCATCGCGCGCCGTGAAGGTCAGGTGTTCGGTCCCAAGCGGACCGTGGTCATTCGCTCCGGGGCCAGGAAGGACGCACCGACGGCAGCAGCCTCGTCGGGCGTCACCCCATCGACGAGCCGGAGCAACTCGTCGAGCGGCCGATACGGCTCGTCATTGAGGACATGTGAGGCGAGCCGCGACATGCGACTGGTCGTGCTCTCCAAGGCCAACATCAACTGGCCCTTCACCTGGCCCTTCGCATCCGCGAGGACATCAGCCGGTAGGCCTTCCCTCGCCACCCGATCCAGTTCCTCGTGAATCGCCGCCACCGCCGCCTCGGCGGTACCCGGCTGGGTACCAACATAGACCCCAAACACCCCAGCCGACCGGTAGGTACCGTGGTAGGCGTAGATCGCGTAGCAGAGCCCCAGTTCCTCTCGCACCCGCTGAAAGAGCCGCGAACTCATCCCCCCGCCGAGGGTCGAGGCCGTCAGTGCCATCGCCCAGCGCCGGTCATCGCCGGCCGGGAAGGTGTCGGTGCCGAGGACCGCATGGACCTGCTGGAGGGGCCGGTGCTCGAGGCGCACCACCCCCCGCTCGGCCTCGGCCCGCCGGACCGGCGCCATCGCCGGCGACCGCTCGCCCTCGAGCCAGCCGAGGGCCTCGAGGTGA
>JAHEFN010000207.1 GCA_024640185.1 Gemmatimonadota bacterium
TCAAGATCGGGGTGCTCAACCTCACCATGTTCCGGCCCTTCCCGGCCGACCTCATCTCGGCCCTGCTGGTGGGGAAGACCGGTGTGGTGGTGCTCGAGCGGCTGGATCAGCCCCTCGCGGTCGATGCCCCGCTGCTCCGGGAGATCCGGGCCGCCATGGCGAAGGGGATGGAGAATGACCGGAACCCCCGTGCACACCCGGGGGTGACCCCCGTGCATCCGGAGATGGTCCCCGACTTCTACAGCGGCTGCTTCGGGATGGGGAGTCGTGACCTGCAGCCCGGCGACCTCATCGCCGCGGTGGAGAACATGTTGCCGGGTGGCAGCCAGCGACGGCAGTTCTATCTCGGCATCGACTTCATCCGTGCCGGCACGAGCATCCCCAAGTTGCAGATCTGGCAGGAGGAGTTGGCCGACAGCTATCCGGACCTCGCCGGTCTCGCGTTGCCGCCAGCGAAGCCCGTCAACCTCCTTCCGGAAGGGTCCACGGCGCTGCGGATCCACTCCGTCGGGGGGTGGGGCGCGATCACCATGGGCAAGAACGTGGCGATGACCGCCTTCGAGCTCTTCGGACTCCACATCAAGGCCAACCCGAAGTACGGCTCCGAGAAGAAGGGGCAGCCCACCACGTTCTATGCGGTGCTCGCCCACGAGCCGATCCGCCTCAACTGCGAGCTCAAGCATGTGGACGTGGTGCTGTCGCCGGACCCCAACGTCTTCCGCCACAGCGACCCACTGGAGGGCCTCGCCGACGATGGCGTGTTCGTCATCCAGACCGACCTCGCTCCCGAGGCCTTCTGGGAGACCCTCCCGGCGCGGGCACGTCACACGATCGTGGAGCGCAGGATCCGCCTCTACGTGATCGATGCCTTCGCGATCGCGATGCACGAGGCCTCTGACGCGGACCTGCGGTTCCGGATGCAGGGCGCGGCGTTCATGGGGGCCTTCTTCAAGACGGCGCCGTTGGTCAAGAACGAGGGGGCGACCGAGGAGGAGCTGTTCGCGGGGATCACCAAGCAGCTGACCAAGAAGTTCGGCCATCGGGGCGGTACCGTGGTGGCCGACAACCTGCGGGTGATCCGGCGGGGTTTCGACGAACTGGCCGAAGTCTCCACCGCCGGCGTCGGGATCGAGGACGAGCTGGGTGAGGTGGCCCAGATGCCGGTGCTGATGTCCGAACGCGGCGCGGAGCCGGGGGTCGGCAACGAGGGCCGGTTCTGGGAACAGGTCTGCTCCCTCTGCAAGCTCGGCGAGGACGGCATCGCCGATCCCTTCGCGGCGATCAGTGCGATTCCCGCCGTCACCAGCAGTATCCGTGACATGAGCGGCGTGCGCCTCGAGATCCCCGAGTTCATCGGCGAGAAGTGCACCGGCTGCTCCCAGTGCTGGGTGCAGTGCCCGGACTCGGCGATTCCCGGGTTGGTCAATGGCGTCGAGGAGGTGATCGACGCCGCGATCCGCAGCTCGGGCAACGGGACCCCGATCCAGCGGCTGCGTCCGATCATCAAGCCCTGGGCACGGGAAACCCAGAAGCTGCTCGCCGCGGATGCCACCATGAAGGTGGCCGATGCCTTCGCCCAAGGCTATCAGACGGTGGCGGACAAGATGAATTGGGACGCCGAGCGTCGGGCGGCGACCGATGCGGAGCGGGCGATCGTCCACGGCCGACTGGCCGCCTTCCCGTTGGCGCGGACCCGACCGTTCTTCGACGCGCCGGAGGCCAAGCAGAAGGGCGCCGGCGGGCTGCTCTCGATCACGATCAATCCCGAGACCTGCAAGGGCTGCAACCTCTGCGTCGAGGTCTGCCCGGATGGCGCCCTGATCACGGTCAAGCAGGATCAGGACAACCTCGGCTTGCTGCGCGACAACTGGAAGATGTGGAACGAGCTGCCGGATACCGATGACCGGTTCGTCAACATTGCCGACATGGACGAGGGCATCGGGGTGCTCTCCTCGCTGCTGCTGAAGAAGGAGAGCTATCGGTCGATGGTCGGCGGCGACGGGGCGTGCATGGGTTGTGGTGAGAAGACCACTGTGCACCTCATTGTCTCCGCGATTCACGCCCAGATGGCACCCCGCGTTGTCAAGCATGTGGCCGACCTCGACACGCTGATTGATGCCCTGGACGCCAAGGCGCGTACCCTCCTCGCCTCTGGTGCCGACCTCGACACCGCGGCCGCGTCACACGACAAGGTCTCCGTGCCGATGCAGGAGCCGAAGCGCTCCGAGCTGGCGCTGCTCAACGACACCCTGCATCAACTCCAGGATCTCAAGTGGCGGTACCTCGAGGGTCCCGGAGGGAAGGGCCGGGCCTCGCTGGCGATGGCCAACTCCACGGGCTGTTCGTCCGTCTGGGGGAGCACCTATCCGTACAATCCGTACCCGTTCCCGTGGGTCAATCACCTCTTCCAGGATGCTCCCTCGATTGCGGTCGGTCTCTTCGAGGCCCACATGCGCAAGATGGCCGATGGCTTCGTGGCCGTTCGACGCGCCAACGCACTGGTCGAGGGGAACTACGATCCGGCCGTCCTCGAGGAGGAGCTTGCTGTCCTCGACTGGCAGCACTTCACCGATGAGGAGTTCGCCCTCTGCCCGCCGATCATCGCGATGGGTGGCGATGGAGCCATGCTCGACATCGGCTTCCAGAACCTCTCTCGGCTGTTGGCGTCGGGGAAGCCGATCCGGGTGGTGGTCCTCGATACCCAGGTCTATTCCAATACCGGCGGTCAGGCCTGTACCAGTGGCTTCACCGGCCAGGTGGCCGACATGTCGGGCTTCGGCGCGGCACAGGCCGGGAAGACCGAGGTCCGCAAGGAGCTTGGCCTGCTGGCCATCGCACATCGCGGGGTGTTCGTCCACCAGTCATCACAGGCCTCGGCCTCGCACCTGCTCTCGGGCGTCCTCCGGGGGCTCGGCAAGCGCCGCCCGGCGATCTTCAACATCTACACCCCCTGTCCGGTGGAGCACGGCCTCGCCGACGACTGGTCCCAGCACGCGGCGCGCCTCTCGCTCGAGAGTCGGGCCTTCCCGTACATGACCTATGACCCGGATGGTGGATCGTCGTTCGCCGATTGTTTGAGCCTCGAGGGGAATCCCTCCGTGGACACCGACTGGCCCAGCTACTCCCTCACCTATCTCGACGACGATGAGACCGAGCAGACGATGGAGCTGCCGTTGACCATCGCCGATTGGGCCGCGACCGAGGCGCGATTCAAGCAGCACTTCCGGGATATCCCACGGGAGCAATGGGATGACGACATGGTCCCGTTCCATGAGTACCTGGCCCTCTCGTCGGAGGAGCGCGCCGGGAAGATCGCCTTCATTCATGGCGCCACCCCGGAGAAGCGCCTCCGCCGGCTCAAGGTGGCGCCGGCAATGGCAGAACTCGCCCGGGAACGGCTCGAGTTCTGGTCCCAGCTGCGACAGCTGGCCGGCGTGCAGGTCAGTGAGACGGTCCGTGACGCGGTGTCGCGTGATCTTGATGCCGACTATGAGCGCCGGGAGGCCGAACTCCGCGCCGGGTTCGAGCAGCAGCTCAGCGAGCTCAAGGCCAACTACCCCCGGCAGATTGCTCGGCGGCTGGTCGAGGGATTGATGAAGCAGGGCGGTGGGGCGGCGATGGCCGACCTGTTGGCGACCCTTCCCGCGGCCCCGGCTGGTACGAGCAATGGTGCCCCCGCCGCCCCGCCGCCAGCGGCAGCCGCATCGCCGCCGGAGGCCCAGGTACCGGCGGAGTCCGCGGTGGTGGCCACGGCAGCTCCCGCAGCCCCCGAAGCGGCGCCGGCCGATGACGACGACCCGATGATCCTCGAGGCGTACATCGACACGGTGAGCTGTACCACCTGCAACGAGTGCACCAACCTCAACGGCAAGATGTTCGCCTACAACGCCGACAAGCAGGCCTACATCAAGGATCCCAAGGCCGGCACCTTCCAGCAGTTGGTGCTCGCCGCCGAACGATGCCCCGTCGGCTTGATCCATCCGGGCACACCGCTCAACCCGAAGGAGAAGGACCTCCCCAAGTGGATCGCCCGGGCCGAGCGATTCAATTGATGCGATTCACCGGAGGATTCGCCCACGGCGTGCATCCGCCGGAAGCCAAGGACCTCACCGCCCGGGTCCCGATCCGGCGGATGCCGTACCCGGCCGAGATTGTCTTGCCACTCAGGCAACATGCCGGCAAGCCGGCGCGCCTGGTGGTCAAGGTCGGGGACCGCGTCGAGCGGGGCGACAAGGTGGGTGAGGCCGATGGGTACATCTCCGTGCCGATCCATGCCTCCGCGGCGGGGACCGTGGTGGCCGTCGAACTGTGGCCGCATCCCGATGGGTCGATGGCCCAGGCGGTACGGATCAAGGTCGATCCGCACGCGCCACAGGTCCCGCGACCGCGCATGGTGCCGCGTTGGGAAGGCCTCGCCGTCGATGACGTGATCCGCGCGGTGCAGGAGGCCGGCGTGGTCGGCCTCGGCGGGGCGGCGTTCCCCACCCACGTGAAGCTGAAGCCACCGGAGGGGATGGAGGTCCACACCCTGATCATCAACGGAGCCGAGTGTGAACCCTACCTGACCTCGGATCACCGCACGATGGCGGAGCATCCCGACCGGGTCCATTTCGGGATCCGCGTGATGATGCAGACCCTCGGCGTTGGCAAGGCGGTCGTTGGCATCGAGAAGAACAAGCCGGATGCGATCGCTGCGATGCGCGCCGCGATTCCGACTGACCTCGACATTGCCATCCTGCCGCTGACGGTCAAGTACCCACAGGGGGCGGAGAAGATGCTGATCCACGCGGTGACCGGCGTGGAGGTGCCCTCGGGCAAGCTGCCGGTCTCGGTGGGGGTCGTGGTCCAGAACG
>JAHEFN010000208.1:0-2593 GCA_024640185.1 Gemmatimonadota bacterium
CAAGTATTTCTTACACAGAGTAAATTATTTCTTACATTGGGTCAAGACCGAATCTGCTGGGCGAGTCCGCCCACCTACCGGCCCAATCGGGTCGGGTCGAATTCGGCGCTGGACCACGCTGTGGCTTCGGTTTCCCCGAGCAGCACCAGGTCGGCACGGACGCCTACCAGGACGGTGACGCGGCGGCTCTGCCAGCCTGGATCGTGGAAGCACCGGCACTCGAGCAGCGTGCCCCCGTTGCTCGCCGCGAACAGGCCTGCCTCATCGGCCGCCGAGCCGGCGGCACCGAACGGTCGGAATGTCACCGGCGCGGCGGCGAGAGCGGCGGCATCGGCGGCCACCTGCGCCCGGGCGCGGGCTCCCAGGAAGATCGACAGATCGGCGACCAGCAGCCCGAACACCACCACCACGGCAGCCAGCACCAGCATCACCAGGGACACCGCTCCCCGTTCGCCCGATGAACCGCTCAGCGCTCGACCCGCATCGCCGCCCGGGCGTGCAATTCCACGCCGGCGCCGCCGAAAAAGAACGGTGCCAGCCGGTGCCGTAGCGCGATCGCGACCACGGCGCTCTCCCCCACCACGTGAGGTCGGGTCACGCTGATCCGGGCGTCGGTTGCCATTTCCCCCAAGACCTCCTGAACCGCCTCTACGGCATCCGCCGGTTCAGGGCTCACAGCAGCAACGCGGGCTCCCTCGCGCGCTCCGTTGACCAGCTCGAGCTGAGTGCGAGCCACGACGGTGATTTCGGCCACGGCCAGCAACAGCGCCAGGATCAGCGGCAGGATCAGGGCGACCTCGACGGCGGCGGAGCCGCTCTGCCGGGTCACCCGCCGATCGCCTTGACACGACCTATCACGGCATCGAACAGGTCCGGGAGCACCGAGGTGTTCGTGGCCCACAGGATGAGTGCCAGGGCAACAGTGGCGGCGGCGACCATCACCAGGGCGTATTCGGCGGTTGCTTGACCGCGTTCGTCTAGGAAGAGCTTCATGGAGCCCCTTTCGGTTGTGGGCACTCACGAGAGGCGCCCGAAGACATCGATCAGCGCCGGCCCGGACACCATCAGCACAAGGCCCGGGAGCATCAGAAGGGCGAGGGGAAACACCAACTTGACCGGGAGCCGCCGGAGGTGGGTCTCCGCGTCGGCGCGGACGTCCGCGGCGAGCCCTTGCTGATAGGCGTCGAGGACCGGAGCGAGGGCGGCACCGGTCTCCACCGCCCGTGCGAGAGATACAAAGAGGTCCGAACCGAATCCGACGGCCGACCGCAGACCAGCGGCGAGCCCATCGAGGTGAGCTCTCCTGGTCACTGCGGTCACGCCGCTCGCCAACGCCGGGTGCAGGTAGGGACGAGCCCAGGCAATCGCCGACCCCGGCGTCATCCCGGCGTCGAGTCCAAGGGATACGAGAAGCGCGAGAACGATCAGGTCGCCGGCGGAGGGTGGCGGCTGCCGCCGCCGGAGCCGAAATCGTGGAGAGCCTGCCAGCAGGATTACGGCCGCCGCAACGAGTGCGCCCGTCATCGGTCGACCCTCAACAGGACGCCGATGACGATCAGCCCGAGCACCTGAAGGGCGAAGCCGAGGAGGACCACCGATCGGGAAGGCCCCGGTTCCAGGAAGAGCCGGCCGCGAGACGAAGCTGCCATGATCACGGCCGGCGCCACGGGCAGCAGGCCAATCACCGCGGCAGACAGGCGGGCCTGCGCAGTGAGCGTTCTCCGATCGCGTGCCAACTGCTCGCCTGCGCGCAGACGCTCGGCGAGCCGGGAGAAGAGGACGGCGGCCGGGGCACCTGATCGGCCGGCGAGGCGGATGCCGGCCGCCGCCAGCTCGTCGTCGAGGGCGAACATGGATTGAACCTCGGCGGCCACCAGCTCCATGGGCTGACCCGTCGCGGCGAGGCGAGCGAGCCGGGTCTGCGGAGCGGCGATCGCGAGTGCCTGGCGCAGCGCTGCCCCGCGGCGCAGTTCGCCGGACACCGCGTCGAAGTAGGCGGCGGCATCCGCGACGGGTGCCCGGGCCGCTCGCCGTGCTCGGAAGCGGCGCCCCACCACAGATGCCAGGCGTGATATCGAGCCGAGGAGCAGTACCGTTCCGATCACAGAATCACCTCGAGCCGCCCGGCTTCCACCTTGACTATCTGGCGAACCACCCGTGAGGTGCCCACACGGGCCATCTCCACCACGAGATCGAGCCCGGAGCGCAACAGGGCCCGCACGGCATCCGCCGCCAGCCCGGAGTCGGAGCCCCCGGCGAGGACTTCGAGACGCCACAGCGCCTCGGCAGCGTCTCTGGCGTGCACAGTGGACATCGACCCGGCGTGGCCGGTTGCCATTGCCTGGATCATGTCGATCGCCTCGGCGCCGCGAACCTCACCAACGATGATGCGGTCGGGCCGAAGTCGGAGCGCGTGGCGCACGAGCTGCTGCATGGATACGGCACCCGCTCCCTCGGAGTTGGGTGTCCGCGCCTCGAGACGAACCACATGGCCGGACAGCGCCAGCTCGGCAGCGTCTTCTATCGTCACTACCCGCTCCCCGGCGGGAATCTCACTCGAGATAATGTTCAGCAGAGTTGTCTTGCCGGTCCC
>JAHEFN010000208.1:2603-4848 GCA_024640185.1 Gemmatimonadota bacterium
GCCGCACACCAGCATGTTGTGCCGATCCCTCACCGCCGACCGCAGGCATTTGACTCCCTCCAGCGACAGAGCTCCCATGGCGAAGAGAGCGTCCAGCGAGCCGACGACATTCGTGAACCGGCGAATCGCGAGAATCGGCCCGTCCGGGGCGATTGGAGGAAGGACTGCGTGGATCCGGGAGCCGTCGGGCAAGCGGGCGTCCACGACCGGACTGGCGTGATCGAGGCGCAGCCCGAGAGGGGCGATGACTCGTTCCACAGCGGCGGCGATCGATGCTCCGTCGGCAAACGTGACCGGGGTCCGCTCGAGCCGCCCGGCACGCTCGATCCAGATCTCGTCGGGGCCGTTGACCAGGATGTCCGAGATCGTCTCGTCGGCGAGCAGCGGCTCCAGCGGTCCAAGACCGAGCAAGGAATCCACCGCGGCAACAGCACTGGCACGGCCCCCGAGGGGATCTTCCTCTGCTGCGATCTGGATCGCCGCCTGCAGCAGCGGCCGCCGGCTCAACTCCGTGCCGGCGTCCAGCAGACGCGCCGCGATGCGGTTGATCGCGACCTGCCTCACCACACCGCAGCCCAGACTCGACGCCACGCAGTGGTCCAGCGGCTCGCCACGGGCCGGGAGCCTTCGAGCAGCGCCCGGATGACCCGCCGCGGCGCCACCGGCAACACGAGTGAGCCGCCCGTCTCGAGACGACGCCGGGTACCGAAAGCGACGGCAATCGGTTGGTAGACGCCCCGCCCCTGCGGGGGGAACAACCTGCCGGGGATGAGCAGGCGCACCGGGACAATTGGGGCGGGGACGTCATCTGGAGCCTGCGGCGCCAGGCGCAGCACCACCGCAGGCCAACCTCGCAAAAGCAGGTGGACAATCTCTCTCGAATCCTCTGTGCCGATCCCGCCGTTGGCGAGCACGGCAACGCCCCTGCGTGACGGACTCAGGTCTGCGGCCCGCGGCCCCTCCTCGACGAGTTCACGAAGTGAGCGAGCACTCGGATACTGCGGGCCCCCGGGGTCGAGGTCGACAACAAGTGCGGTCGGTTGTGTTGTGGCGAGCGCCAGCGGGGCAACGGCCCCGAGCACTCCGTCCTCCGGTGCCCAGGTCGCAAGAGCAGGCATCGGTTCCTGAGATTCGGCAATCTGAAGTAGAGCGGTCCGGAAGGGGAAGCCTCGCCAAGGTATAGGCCGGGTCGGACAGATTCAAGAGGGCCGTTTCCTCTTCGGTTCTTGCGGATCTGGCGGCGCATATGCGCATTGGCCGCCTTCCGCCAGATCCGCAAGAGCCGGGTGGCTAGAACCGCGCGGCAAGAAACCAACTAGCCTCAGGCGCCGACGCCGGAGGGAACAATCAAGTGCGCACCAGCGCCGACCGTCCGCAGAAATCAGCAAAGGGGCTGGGAGCCTTCGGCGGAGTGTTCACTCCATCGATTCTCACCATCCTCGGCGTCATCATGTACCTGCGGTTTGGCTGGGTCGTCGGCCAGGCCGGGCTCGCCGGTTCGCTGGCCATCGTCACCGTCGCGTCCGTTATCACGTTCCTCACCGCCCTATCGATCTCCCAGATCGCTACCGATCAACGAGTCCGGGCCGGCGGCGCCTACTACATGATCAGCCGGGCGCTGGGCGTCGAGATCGGCGGAGCGATCGGGATTCCGCTGTACCTCGCCCAGGCCCTCTCGGTGGCGCTGTACACGATCGGTTTTGCCGAGAGCGTGGCGCGGGTCTTCCCCGCTCTCAACGCCCGCCTCGTGGGCATCATCACCACGGTTCTGGTGACGGCGGTGGCGCTCATTTCTGCCAAAGTCGCCATCCGCATTCAGTACTTCATAATGGCCGGCATCGCCCTCTCCTTGCTGTCCTTCTTCTTCGGCGGCAGCGCAACAGTCGCCGCGGCGCCGGACTTCGACCCGGTGGGGTTCTGGCAGGTCTTCGCCGTCTTCTTCCCGGCCGTCACCGGCATCATGGCCGGGGTCAACATGTCGGGCGACCTGGCGGACCCGCGGCGGTCGATCCCGCGCGGCACACTGGCGGCCGTCGGGGTCAGCTACCTGATCTACATGGCGATTCCGATCTTCCTCTCGGAACGCGCCACGGCGGCCCAGCTCGTGGAAGATCCGCTCATAATGAGGAACATCGCCTTGTGGGGAGACGCCATCCTCGTCGGGGTATGGGGAGCGACTCTGTCGAGCGCCCTGGGGAGCATATTGGGAGCGCCCCGGATCCTGCAGGCCATCGCTCGGGACAAC
>JAHEFN010000209.1 GCA_024640185.1 Gemmatimonadota bacterium
GAGGTCGGCGCGTGGGGACAGGAGGAGTTGCAGACCCCCAACATCGACGCCTTGGCTGCCGAGGGCGTCCGCTTCACGGAGTTCCGATCGAGCGCTGCGGTCTGTGGGCCGGCGCGCTGCTCACTGATGACCGGCTATCACAACGGACACTGTCGCCTCGACGACAACGACTCCGACTATCTGCGCACCACCGACATCACCCTGGCCGAGCGCTTGCGCGGGGTGGGGTACGCCACCGGCCTGTTCGGCAAGTGGGGATTGTCGTGGGACCACCAGCCCGAATCGTGGCCCAACGCCCAGGGATTCGACCGGTTCTTCGGCTACCGCGACCAGCGCCACGCCCACAACTTCTACCCCGAGTACCTGATCTCGGACGGCGACAGTGTCCGGCTCCGCAATGTGGTGCCCATGGCGGGCCGGATGGGAACCGGCAGGGCCACCATTCGCCAGGACTACTCCCCCGACCTGATCGCTGACGCCGCGTTCGACTGGGTGCGCCTCAACGCCGAGCGGCCGTTCTTTCTCTACTGGGCCACCACACTGCCCCACATCAACAACGAGGGAAGTCGTGCCCCCGATGGTGGCTACGAAACCCCGTCGCTCGGACGCTACGCCGATCGAACCGACTGGCCGCTCGCCAAGCGCAGCTATGCGGCGCAGGTTGACCGACTCGACAGCGACCTCGGCAGGCTGCGCCACCTGCTCGATTCGCTCGGGGTGGCCGACCGGACCATCGTGATCTTCCTCTCCGACAATGGTGCCACCTTCCTGAAGATCGTCGATGACGGCACCAGCGACGTCGTGGGGAGATGGTTCGACGGGACCGCCGACTATCGCGGCTTCAAGGGCGATCTCTACGACGGCGGACTCCGGGTGCCGGCCATCGTGCACTGGCCCGGGGTGACCAGGGCTGGTGGGGAGCGGGGCGTCGCAGTGGACTTCACCGACCTCCACGCCACTCTCCTTGCGGTGGCCGGGGCAGCGCCGACCCCGGGGATCGATGGGCGCTCGTTCCTGGCCTCGCTCCGGGGTCAGGGGCCGACGGAAGTGCGCTCCCATCAGGTCTGGTACTCACCGGACCGGCGCCAGTCGGCGGTGCTCGCCGGGTCGTGGAAGGCCGTCTGGGTCCGGGACTCGATGCAACTGTTCGATCTCGCCACCGACCCCGGGGAGCGGAACGATGTGCGGAGTGCCCATCCCGACATCGCCAGCCGCCTCGACGCGATTCGCGTCGCGGAGGATGGCCGCCGATGAGAAGGATCCTTGCAGCGATCGCCACGGGCGTGCTCCTCACCTCCTGTCATCTCGAGCAGATGCCGCCGGAAGGCGCCGACACCACCACCACCGCAGCGGCCGGGGTCCCGGCCGGGAGCATTGTCATGACCGACCGTCATTTCCTGGGACTGAGAACGGTCACCTACACTGTCGCCGACCTCGCCGCCGCCAAGGCGTGGTACACCGAGGCGACCGGGGTCGAGCCATCGTTCGACGAACCCTACTATGTCGGCTTCAGCGTCGGGGGATTCGAGTTGGGGTTGATGCCGGGCGAGGTCGAGCACGGTGATGGGGGGATTGCCTACTGGGGCGTCACCAATGCCGACAGCGCCTACCAGCGGTTGATCGACCTCGGCGCCACGGAGCACACGCCGATCGCCGATCACGGCGTTCGGATCGGTGCCGTGCGTGACCCCTTCGACAACATCCTCGGGGTCGTCGAATGGCCCGAGTTCGAGGTCAAGCCGTAGCGCGATGGTGGGCGTCATCTCCACGATGCGCACCGCAACATTTCCGATACGTTCGCTCCAGTTTCACACGTTGCAGCGACTGCTCTTTTGCTGACACCGTGCCATCTTTCCGGGGTCACCATCTGAGGGGTCCCCGATGCGTTCACGTCACGCCATGGCTCTGCTGTCCACCCTCCTTGTCGCCTGCGGGTCAGGCGGTGATTCCGTGGCGATTGCTCCCACCGTTCGCGATTCCGCCGGGACCACCATCATCGAGTACGCCGCCGCCGCATGGGATGGAGCGCCGACCTGGACGCTCTCGGCAACACCCGTCGTGACGATCGGCGCCGACCCGGAGGACGTCGAGCTCGACCTGAGCACCTCCAACCTCGGGGTGATGTTCGATGACGGCGCCATGTTCGTTGCCATCGCGCGGCCACAACAGGTGTACCGGTTTGATGCCACCGGCGCACGGACCGGCACCGTCGGGCGAGCCGGTGAAGGTCCCGACGAGTACACCGCCATGGCCAACATTGCGCGGCTCGGCGGTGACACCGTCGTCGTGCAGGACCTCTTCAAGCGAGTCGGGCTTCTCTTCAACTCGTCCGGGGAGGGGGTCGGCCGGATTCAGTTCCCCCTCTCCGGGACGGTCATTCCCCCGGTCCTCAACGGCCGGCTGAACGACGGCACCTGGGTGCTGCAGATCGTCAATCCGCTGCAGCAACCCGAGGAGGGCGCTCCCGAGATCTATCGGATCGATGGGCCGATCCTGACGTGGCGGGATGGCGCCGAGACCTACGACACCCTGTTCATGGTCCCCGGTTCGGAGATGACCTGGGGGTCGATCGAGTTCGAGGGAGGTTCCCGGGAGCAGGCGAAGGCGGTGGGGTACGGATCCAACACCTTCGTCGGCGTGCAGGGCGCCACGGTCTGGTCGACTCAGGGCGACGAGTTCGCCATCCAGGGCCGGAACGCCGATGGCGAGCTGGTGCGCGAGGTGCGTGTCGCGCGGGAGAAGCGGCCGGTCACCGAGGCCGACCGCGAGCACTTCAAGGACGTCTTCCGGGAGCAACTCGATCGGGTCAAGGAGTTTCTCCCACCGGGGTTGCTCCAATCGGAATTGAAGAAGCTTGAGGACACGCCGTTCGCGACGCATCACCCGCAGGTAGGCTTCATGGCAGTCGATGGCGCGGGGCGTCTCTGGGTCACCCCGGACTTCCCGGTCCTCGACTCGGTGCTGACCTGGGGAATCTTCTCTCCCGAGGGCTCCCTGCTCGGCAAGGTCGAGCTCCCCCAGGGGATGCTCTTCGCCGCGAACGACTCGCATGTGGTCGTCCGTCGGGAAGACGACGAGACCGGCCTCGTGCGGCTCGAGGTCTGGGGCCTCAATCCGGTCGCGTGTGAGGAATGCGGATTCCTCCTCGAGTAGGGTCGACACCCGCCCGTCGCTCCGACCTCGAACGGCTCGAGGGACTCGCCCGGGTCTGGGAGGAACTGCTCCCGATCCCACTGGTGGGTCGGCGTATCGGACTCGACGCTCTGGTCGGCTTGGTGCCCGGTATCGGCGATGTGGCCAGTGCCCTGGTGGCGGCCTGGGCGCTGGTGGTCGGCGCGCGACTTCGAGCGCCCGGCAGCGTGATGGGTCGGATGCTCCTCAACATCGTGATCGACACGGTGGTGGGGTCGATCCCCCTCCTGGGCGATATCTTCGATATTGGCTGGCGGGCACAACGTCGCAACCTGGTGCTGTTGGAGCGTTGGGTTGACCATCCTGCCGGTGTCCAGCGGCGAAGCACCGGACTGTTGCTCGGCCTCGCGGCGGTGCTGGTTGCCACGGTGGTCGGCGCCCTGTGGCTGGCCTTCACGGCGCTGACCCTCCTCTTCCGACTCGGCTGACCGTTCCCCAGGCACCTCACCTCTGATCCCGGCGGCACGATGACCACTCCCCAGTTCGAACCCCTCCCCGATTGGCGGGAATACCCGCCCGACGAGATGCTGCTCCGGGCCCGGGCGATGCGGGAGGAACTTCAGCGTCGCCGGACCATCCGCGACTTCAGCGACAGGGCCGTGCCCCGTGAACTGATCGAGGAGGCGATTCGGGCGGCTGGGACCGCCCCCAACGGGGCCAATCGCCAGCCGTGGCATTTTGTGGCGATTGCCGACCCGGCGATCAAGGCGAGGATCCGGCAGGCGGCCGAGATCGAGGAGCGGGAGTTCTACCAGACGGCGCCGATGGAGTGGCTTGCCGCCTTGGCTCCGCTTGGCACCGATGAGCAGAAGCCGTTCATCGAGGTCGCCCCTTGGGTGATCGCGGTCTTCGCCGAGCGATGGGGTCGTGGTCCCAACATGAAACGCCAGACCAACTATTACGTACAGGAGTCCGTGGGGATCGCCTGCGGGATGCTGCTGGCCACCCTTCACCATGCTGGATTGGCCACGCTGACCCACACGCCGAGCCCGATGCGGTTTCTCAATGACCTGCTCGGCCGGCCGGCGCAAGAGAAGGCGATGATGCTGGTGGTGGTCGGCTATCCGGCGCCGGACGCCAAGGTGCCGGTGATCACCAAGAAGTCACTCGAAGAGATCGCGACCTTCCTCGAGGGTTGAGCGACGGATTCATTTTCAAGGGGGCAAGATGCTGGGATTTATGTGGTGGATCTTGATCGGCTTCGTGATCGGGACGGTCGCCAAGTGGATCATGCCGGGCGACGAGAACATGGGCTTCATCAAGACGACCCTGCTCGGCATCGGTGGTTCGATGGCCGGAGGGTTTGTGTTCGGCCTGCTGGGGATGGGCGGCAACGTCGGCTTCATCGGGTCGGTCATCGGTGCACTGCTGCTGCTGTGGCTCTTCAACATGATGTCGAAGAAGTAGCCTTCTCCCCGTCGTCCCCTTTCGCGCGGCCTCGCCCCACCCTCGCTGGGTGCGGCGGGGCTGCGGCGTATCGGACCACACCATGACACGTAGACTGCAGCGTCCCCAACGGAGTGACCCATGCGTCTCCCCCTGACTGCCCTCGCCTGCCTGCTGGTGGCACCACTCGTGGCCGATGCCCAGGAGACGTCGCCGGATCAGGACCCCACGGCACCCTACGTCGCCCAGCTCCGCGAGTGGACCGACGG
>JAHEFN010000210.1 GCA_024640185.1 Gemmatimonadota bacterium
GGCTGAGGTGCTGCGGGTGGATCACCCCTCCGGTGGCGAGGACGGCCGCGCGGGCGAGGCAGTTTTCGAGCTCGCGGACGTTCCCCGGCCAGTCATGCGCCCGCAGCACCGCCATCGCCTCTTGGGCGATCACCGGCGGTGCGCCGCGACCGACCGCGGCGGCGGCACGCCCAACGAGGTGCCGGGCGAGTTCCGGGATGTCGCCGCGCCGATCCCGGAGGGGTGGGACCACCAGTTCCACCACCCGAAGCCGGTAGTAGAGGTCCTCGCGGAAGCTCCCCGCCGCGACCATCGCTTCAAGGTCGCGATGGGTGGCGGCCATGACGCGGGCGCGGGTCTTTTCGGGACGTTCGGCCCCCACGCGGTAGAACTCCTGGGACTGCAGGACCCGGAGCAGCTTGGCCTGGAATTCGGGCGAGGTGTCACCGATCTCGTCGAGGAGGATGGTGCCGTCACCTGCGAGGGCGAAGCGTCCGCGCCGGTCGGCCGTGGCCCCGGTGAAGGAGCCACGAACATGGCCAAAGAGCTCCGACTCGAGGAGGGTCGCCGGCAACGCGGTGCAGTCCACCACGATGAACGGTTCGCCGGCCGTCGGCGACGCGTCGTGCACCTCGCGGGCGATGAGTTCCTTGCCGGTGCCACTCTCGCCCCGGATGATCAGGCTGGTGCGCCCGGCGGCCACCTGCCCCACCAGCTTGAAGAGCTCGAGCATCCGCGGGTCGCGACCGACCACCCGGGTCGGCGCGTCCTCGACCCCGGGCTCGAGCTCCCGCCTTGCCCGGGTCTGCCGGTCGGCGAAGATCCGCGCCACCACCGCCCGGAGTTGATGGAGGTCGAGTGGCTTGACGAGAAAGTCCGCCGCGCCCTCGCGCATCGCGGTGGCGGCCGTGGCGAGGTCGTCATATCCCGTCATCAGGACGACGTCGACGCCGGGGACGCGCTCTTTGATGAGCCCGAGGAGGGTGAGTCCGTCGGTCTCCGGCATGCGCACGTCGCTCAACACCAGGTCGGGGACCTCCTCGCTGCACGCTTGAAGGGCCTCCGCGGCCGAGGCCACGACCCTGAGCGCGACGCCATCTCTGGCGAGCACGCGACTGAGCGTGCCCCGAATCCGGGCATCATCATCGACGATCAGGATACGCTGTGTCATGGCGGGTGCCTGCGGGAGGGATGCGGGGGGGGGGAGCCCGTTCAAGATGGGTCGCTGGCTGGGGGGCCGCTAGGTTGGGCGCGGCCAGGGGTGGCGCCGCCGTCCCGTTTCGCCCGTCATGCGCCTACCTTGCCCTGCATCACTTTCCAACCTCGAGCTTCCGTCCCATGTCCGACTCCGATACCCCCAAGGCTCCGCGCAACGAGAAGCTCTCCGAGCGCCTCTTCGAGGCCCGGACGATCATCATCTCCGGCGGGATCGACCAGAAGCTCTCCGAGCGGGTGACCGCACAGCTGCTGGCGATGGCCTCGGCCGACCCGGAGGCGCCGATCACCGTCTACATCAACTCGCAGGGCGGCCACGTCGAAGCGGGCGACACGATCCACGACATGATCCGGTTCGTCACACCCAAGGTCCGGATCGTCGGCACGGGCTGGGTGGCGAGCGCCGGGGCCCTGATCTATGTGGCGGTGCCGCGGGAGGATCGCTATTGCCTGCCCAATACCCGCTTCCTGCTGCACCAGCCGGCCGGCGGCATGGGTGGCACCGCGTCGGACATCGCGATCGAGGCGAAGGAAATCGTCAAGATGCGCGAGCGGCTCAACCGGATCTTCGCCCGGGAGACCGGCCAGTCGGTGGAACGGATCGAGGACGACACCGGCCGGAATTTCTGGCTCTCGGCCGAGGATGCGATCGAGTACGGGTTGGTGGGCTCGATCATCTCGGGGCAGAACGAACTGCCCTGACCCCCGTGGGTCGCGCCGCGGGCGCTGGCGGGATCGGAAATTCGGCGGTAGTCTCAGCCAGAGCCCTTTCCGTCCGGCGGCCGAGGCCCCCATGTCTGTTGATATCCGTCCATATCGTTCTGTCCGCACCCCGGCCGCCCGGCTCGATGGGGTCGTCTCGGATATCATGGGTCGACCGATCGCCGGCGCGGAGGTGACGCTGCTGCCGCAGGACGTGACCCTCATCACCGCCGCCGATGGTGCCTTCTCGGTGATCCTGCCGGCCGGGCGCATTCTCCTCCAGGTCAACGCCACCGGCTATGCCCCGGCCCCCGAAGAGGCGATCGACATGGTGCCTGGCGCACGCTGGGTCCGCGAGGTTTGCCTGGCACCGGTGCGGCAGCCGCGGACGGGCGCCACCCCACCTCGTACCGCTTGGAGCGGACCCCGCGCCTCGATGCGTTGAACCGCGGCGCGCCCGATCGGCACACCTTCGTCTCTCCACATATGTTCTTGCGGCCATTCCGGGGCATCCACCGGCCTCGCCAGCGTGCAGATCGCGCGGGCGGTGGACGTCGACCCCTCACAGGCCCATCATTCCCCGATCCCTTTCCTGAGAGTCTTCACATGCGCCGCTTTATCGGTTTCGCCTTGATGCTGCTTCCCGCCACCGCGTTCGCCCAGGACGAGGCCGTCGAGGTGGTGGTCCCCACGGTTGAGCAGCAGATCGCCACGGCGGTCCTGCCACTCCCGGAGAGTTTCCGTGAGACCGCGACGGTGATGGGCTACCGCAGTGCCACCACGCTCGAGATGCTCCGGGCCACCGACGGGCCGATGATCTGTCTCGCCGACAACCCGGCCGAGGAGCGGTTCCACGTCGCCTGTTACCACCGCTCCCTCGAGCCGTTCATGGCGCGCGGTCGCGAGCTACGGGCCCAGGGGATCTCGAACGTTGACTCGCTGCGCTATCCGGAGGTCGAGGCCGGCACGCTGCCGATGCCCAACCGCGCGGCGCTCTGGTCGATGACGGGCCCCCCGGGGAGCATGGACTTCGCCACGGCGACCCCGGCCGAGGGGGTGCGCGCGCTGTATGTGGTCTACATCCCCGGCGCCACGCCGGAATCGACCGGCCTCCCGGCCACGCCAGGCCCCAACTCGCCCTGGTTGATGTTCCCCGGCACACCCAAGGCCCACATCATGTTCATCCCGAGCATGTAGGGGACTTGGATGACGACCCCATCGCCGCAGGCCTTGGCACTGCTCGTCAAGGCGCTTCTCCTCGGCGGTGTGGTCATGTCACTCGCCGGGGTCTGGTTGCTGGCGAGCGGGACCAAGTCGCTCGCCGGCGGGGTGATCCTTGCCGCCGGCGTTCTCGACCTCGGGATGGCGTTCGTCCTCGCGCGCAGGAGCTGAGTCGGCATGCATCCAGACCTGGCGTTGCTCAGCCACCAATTCGAAGCGGCCGAGGCCCGACTGCACCGGCTTGCCGAGATGGTGGACGACGTCCAATGGGGTCGGCGTGTGCGGGAGACCTCGTGGTCGATCGGGGAGTGTGTCGCGCACCTGACGCTCACCAACGCGCGCTACCTGCCGTTGCTGAGTGAGGCGATCGACGCCGCACCGATGATGGATGAGCCGGACGAGGCCGCGGTGCCCGAGCGGATGCGCCGCGACGTGGCCGGCTGGTTGTTGTCGCGGATGATGGAGCCCCCGGTGCGGTTCAGGGTGCCGACGGCGGCGGCCTTCGTACCGGCCGGCGCGGCCAGCCGAGCGGCCGACCTGGCCGAGTTCGATGGTGTGCAGGCGAAGCTGCGCGAGATGATCGTCGCGATGGACGGCCTCGACCCGACCCGCATCCGGCTGACCTCGCCGTTCAACGCCCGGCTCAAGTACTCGCTCTATTCCGCCCTCCACATCCTGGCCGCCCACGAGCGACGCCACATCTGGCAGGCGGAACGGGTCCTGCGCCAGCTCGAACGACACCAGAAGGTCTCCCGATGAGCCATCTCGACCACCTCCGCCGCTGCCTGCTGCGAGACATCGACGGCACCATCCGTGAGCTCGAGGCGTTTCCCGACGAGGCCAGCGTCTGGGTGCAGCCGGCCGGTGTCCCGAACAGCCCGGGCACCCTCGCACTCCATCTGAGCGGGAACCTGCGCCACTTCATCGGCGCGCTGCTCGGCCAGAGTGGGTATGTCCGCGACCGCGCCGAGGAGTTTGCCGCCCGCGACCTGCCACGCGCCGAACTGATCCGCCGGCTTCGTGCGGCACACGAGGCGGTCGACACCACGCTCCGTGCCCTCGACCCGGCCGTGCTCGAGACACCGTTCCCGGTGGCATTCGGTTCCACCCACCTGATCACCGGCCAGTTTCTCGTCCATCTCGCCACCCATACCGGCTATCACCTCGGCCAGATCGACTACTGTCGGCGGATCACTACCGGTGACGGCAGCACCGTGTCGGCGGTGGACTTTCAGGGGCTCGCCACCGCCTGACCGGAAACCGATGTGGCGATTGGCCCGTCTTCAAGGTCTGAAGGTTCCCATCACTGCCCATCGCCTGGAGCTCGACATGCGCACCGTGCTTGCCTTCGCCGCCCTCGTCCTGCCGATGGCCCTCCCGGCACAGCGCCCCCCGGCGTGCACCAGCGACCAGCACCGCGCCTTCGACTATTGGGTTGGCGAGTGGAACGTCGTCGACACCACCGGCGCCAAGGTCGCCGAGAGCAGCATCGAACGCGTCGCGGCCGGGTGTGCGATTCGGGAGACCTGGAAGCCGCTGCAAGGTCCCCAGGGTGTCTCGATCTCGTGGTACGAACCCGCCGACTCGATGTGGCACCAACAATGGGTCGGCGGCGCCGGCTGGAACGCCTGGTTCGACGGTGGCACCGAGGATGGGGTGATGCATCTCACCACCAAGAGCAATCCCGTCAACCCGCAGGCCGCCCGCTTCCGGATGATCTACAC
>JAHEFN010000211.1 GCA_024640185.1 Gemmatimonadota bacterium
TGCGTGGGCAAGTGACGCGCGGCGAGGAACCGACCTTCGCTCATCGAGGGTGCCCCTCTTCGCTGAGCAGTCAGGGCGCGACCTTCGCCTCGTCTCTCGTCTCTCGTCTCTCGTCTCTCGCCTCAAGGCTCCCGACGCGGCGTGACGCCAGCTCCACCACCATCCATGCGGCAATCGCTGCCACGGTGACATCACTGAGGAAATGGGCATGGGCCTGCACCCGGGTGAGCGCACAGCCCGTGGCCAGGACGAGCCAGACCGGCCATGCCTTGGGATAGAGTCGGCAGAGCACCCACGCCCCGGTGAAGGCAACGAGCGCATGACTGCTTGGCAGCGCCAAGCCGCTGGTCGAGAACGGCCGCTCGCTGAAGGCACGGAAGACATACTCACCGTCGTGTGGCCCCGGCCGCTCCCGGCGAAGCAGCAGCTTGAGCACCTCGGCAACCAACCCGCCGAGGCCTGGCACCACCCCGAGAAAGAGCGCCCGTCGCCGGTCCCGGGTCTGGAGCCACAGCGCACCCGCGAGCGCCACCCAGAGTGGGTAGTAGCCGACGACCCGCAAGAGGCGACCGCGATCATTGCCGTAGACCTCGGGGTCCACCAGATGACGCCAAGCCCACCCGTCGAGGAGGTGGGAGAGAACGATCAACACCGTGGCGATGAGCGCGACGCGCCAGAGTCTGGACATGCCAGTAAGGTAGTGCCCGCGCATTGGGCCGTGACTATCCTTCCGCGATGCGCCTCACCCTCCTGATCGGCCTGCTGGCGATGCCGATGAGCTTCGCCGCGGCCCAAGGCCGAGACCTGCCCGCGTATGTCCCCGTCAACCCGGTCCTGGCCTCACGCAGCGCGCTCTATGCCCAGCCCTTGGTGGCTCCAGCCCCCGGCTGGCGTCATGCGATCGTCGCCGACTATGCCAACGCGGTCGAGCGCACTTCCTCCAGCAACGGCCGCACCTACCTCTTCGACGCCGAGACCCTCCAGCTCGACCTCTGGCTCGGGCGAGACCTCTCACCGAGCAGCTTTGTCTTTGCCGACGTCGCGATCCGCGGTGGCTACGACGGCGGCCTCGACCCGTTCCTCAACTGGTACCACGACCTGATCGGGCTGCGGGTGCCAGCGCGCAACGAACGACCGGAGAACACGTTCGACTGGGCGTTCGGGCTTCCGCTTCCCGATGGCGAGGTTGTTCGCGAACGCCCGGGGACCTTCCTCGGGGATCTTCGGCTGGGCGCCGGAACCCGGGTCGGCCGCGGCCAGTTGGTGGCGACCATCACGCTGCCCACCACCAGCACCGACCTCGACGGCTGGGGGCGCGGCACGGTGGGTACCGCATTGGCCTACACCACCAACCTCTTCCACACCTCCCGGATCGATCTCGAGGGTGGGGTGAGTGTTGGGTGGACACCAACACACGGCGCCCTCGCCGCCTATCAGCAGTCGACCTTTCTCGGTGGGATGGGAGCGATGCGGTGGCGAGCGCTGGGCGAGCAGGTCCTCTTTGCCACACTCTGGATGCAGTCGGCGAATTGGAAGGACACCGGATTCACCGCCCTGGAGACCGCCGAAGTGACCCTCGACTTCGGGGCGATGCTTCGACTCAAGGAGGGCTGGCCAACGCTGCAGGTCGGGATGACGGAGGACCTTGTTCCACGTGGCCCCGCCGTGGACGCCGGCTTCAAGCTCGGCCTCCATTGGTAAGAGGGCCGCAGACAGCCGGCCCTCCTCCAAGTTCACGTCCCGATGACACCGCGCCGAACTTGGCGTTCGGTGCGGATCGGTGGCCCCCAGCGCCTCAGGGGATGCTGTCCGGGGCGCCCTCCCCGAAACAGAACTCTTCCAGGTTCTTCATCAGGAAGACCCGGGCCTCGGGGCGGTGCGGCACCAGCGCATAGTGGTTGATGAGTTGCTGCTGGGTCTGGAGCCAGGAGGCCCAGCACTCCTTGCAGATCGAATCGTAGATCCGCTGGCCGAGCTCGGTAGGGAACGGCTTGAAGCCTTGCCGTTCCCCCTCGCTCCCGCAGCGGGTGCAGGTCAGGGTGGTCATGGCGGACAATCTAAGCGGGGCCTGCGCGTCCTCACTCGCCCCGCTTGAGTGCCTTGACCCCGGAGTTGGTCCCGAGACCAGCCGCGATGCCGGCCACCGCAGCCGTCCCACCGGTGATGATCGGCAACAAACCGGCAATCGGCGCCGCCGCCAACAGCACCACCCCACCCGCAATCCAGGGCACGGCCGGGTGCCGAACCGTGTCGACGAACCGAAGCCGCAGCCGGACAAACTCCCGGGTGATCGTGAACGCGCCGATTCCAGCCGCCACGGTCACCGCAAAGGTCAACAACCCACCGATAGCCTCGAACACCGCATCCTCCCAGAGGGGGTACGTGTTTCAGTACGCAACAAACCCGTGGCCAGTTTCACCAGCGCAACACCACGCTCCCCCAGAGGAACCCCGCCCCGAAGGCGGTGAAGGCCACCAGGTCACCCCGGGCAAGCCGCTTGGTGCGAAGGCACTCGTCGAGGGCAATCGGGATCGTGGCCGCCGTGGTGTTCCCGAACCGCTCGATGTTGTTGTAGACCTGATCGTCACGGAGCCCCAGCCGCCGCTGCACCAACTCCGAGATCCGCAGGTTGGCCTGATGGGGAATCAGCAGCTTCAGGTCGCCGGCCGCGATCCCGGCCTTGGCAAGGGCGGCCTCGACCGACTCGGGCATCCGGGTCGTGGCATGGCGGAACACTTCCCGACCGTTCATCTGCAGAAACGAGCGCGCGCCTATATGGTCGGCTCGCATCCGGGGGTGGTAGATCGCCCCTGGGGCATCAACCCACAGCTCGCGGGCATGCTGGCCGTCGCCGTGGAGGTCGGTGGCGAGGATCGCCGAGCCGCTCGGCTCGTCGTGGGCCTGGACGATGACCGCGCCGGCGCCATCGGCAAAGATCACCGCCGAGTCTCGCCCCTCGGTGGTGGTGTCGAGCGAGGTCGACTGGATCTCCTGACCGACGATGAGGATGGTGCGGAACATCCCCGCCACAATGAACGCGTCAGCCATCGACAGCGAATAGACGAAGCCCGAGCACTGGGCTCGCAGGTCGAACGCCGGGATGGCGTCGAACCCCATCGCATCCTGGAGCAGGATGCCGTTGCCGGGGGCGAAGTGATCGGAGGTGGACGTCGCATAGATGATGGCGTCGATATCGGTGGGCCCCAGACCCGTCATCTCGAAGGCGCGCGTGACCGCTGCACTGGCGAGGTCGATCCCGGTCTCGCCCTCGGTGACCCAGTGTCGCTGCTTGATGCCTGTCCGCTGGGTGATCCACTCGTCGGAGGTGTCCATCATCGCGGCCAGGTCGTCGTTGGTCACGACGCGGTCCGGCACCGCGTGGCCGGTCCCGAGAATGCGGAGGCTGGGCATGTCGAAGTATACGGGCGATTGTGACCGAGGCAGGAGAGGGCAGGGCACCCACCGCCTGACGCTGGCCGAGGTTCGGCGGTAGCTTCCGACCCTCGCGTCAATCGGCACCCCCTCCCGAGCAAGGCCACGAGATGCACCCTGTCCGGATCGTCACCGCGCTCCTCCTCACCACCACGGCCCTCGGCGGCCAGGCCACCAGATCACGGTGCTCGGTAATCCGATGTCGAGCCCGGCCTCGGTGATCCGGCCCGATGTGGTGGACGCCGTCACCGCCGGAGTCGAGCAGATCCGCCCCGGGACCCCGGTGATCCCCTTCATGGCGCCCTACGGCACCGACGGCAAGCAGGTCCGCCGCGCGGGAATCCCCACCTACGGAGTGATGGGACTGTTCATCAAGGACAGCGACCAGTTTGCGCATGGCCTCAACGAACGCGTCGGGGTGCGCGAATTCTTCGACGCCCTTGAGTTCTGGCATGTGGTGATGCGCCGACTGGCCACCGCGGGAAGGGTCTGATGCGCGCCCCAGCCACCTCCCCCAGCCTCGCGGTCGCGGGAGCCGCGACCTTCCCACAGCCGAAGAACCGTCGATGACCCCCAACCGTACTTCCCTGCTCGTCCTCGCACTGGCCACCTTGGCCGCTGGCGCGCACCTGTGGCCGGTCCCTCCGGAGCAGCTCGAAATGCTCACGCGTGGGTTTCTGCTCCCCTGGCTCGGCATGGCGGTCCTGGCAGCATTGCTCGTCCAGTTGCTCCTCACCGGGCGGCGCGGCGACACCCCCGGGCTGATCGCCATCGGGTTCATCCTCTCGGTGCTCGGGCGAGTGGCGGTTGAGGGGTTCACCGGAACCGGCGTTCACTCCCTTTGGCCCGTCGAGGTCGCGCTGGGCGGGGGAATCGGCTTCAGCGGCGGCTGGCTCGGGATGATGGCTGGCACGATCATCGATCGCTATCGACAGCGACGCACCTGGCGCTGATGTCTGGGAGGGGACTTTCCACCTCCTGATATCCGACGTATCGTCGTGGGCCACCACAGCCACCTCGATGTCGTCGGGGCCCGGCGTGGAACCCTCATCAGCCAAGGACCCCACCATGCCCAAGTTCGTGATCGAACGCGACATTCCCGGCGCCGGCGAGATGACCGCCGAACAGCTCACCGCCATCTCCCAGAAGTCGTGCAGCGTCCTCGACGAGATGGGTCCCCGGATCAACTGGGTCCACAGCTACGTGGCCGGCGACAAGATCTACTGCGTCTACATCGCCCCCGATGAGGCGACCGTCCGAGATCACGCGACCAGGGGCGGCTTCCCGGCGAACCTCGTTTCGCGAGTCAGTGCGATCATCGACCCGACCACCTCGGAGGGATAGCCCCACCATGTCGGTGTTCTGCCCCTCCGTTGAGGGGGAGGACACCCTGGGGAGGGGCCAAG
>JAHEFN010000212.1 GCA_024640185.1 Gemmatimonadota bacterium
GAAAGGTCCGTCGGAACCAAGTCGCTGACGATCACGCCGGTCCCGGTGGCGAGGATCATTCTCACGGCGCCGACGACGGTGATGGACCTCGGCACCAACTTCTTCATCGAGCTCCAGCTTCTTGACGCCGACAGCGTACCGGTTCCCACCCCCCGCTCGGTGGTGTGGATGACCAGCAATCCCGAGGTGGCCTACGTCTCTGATGCCGGCCGCGTCTTCGCGGAGAGTGAGGGGAACAGTACGATCTCGGTCGCACTCGATGGCCAGGTCGGCAGCGTGACGCTCGACGTGATTCCGCGGATCTACTCGGTGGTGATGGAGCCCTACTATTCGATCATCACGGTCGGCGACACGGTGACATACACCGCAGCGTCGCTCGACTACTTCAACGGCGTGGTCACCGCTGCGCTCCAGCTGTGGTCCCCATCGGTCCCGTACGTGGCAACAGCCGACCAGGACGGCCTGGTGACCGGACGGAACTACGGGGCGACGGCCATCACGGTGCAGAGCGCGGGCAACGTGGGTGTGGCCAATGTGGGAGTCGATACCGTCCCGGTCGCCACGGTGACCCTCAACACCACCACCCTGACACTGACCCAGGGCGAGTCGCAGATCATCTGGGCGACGCCGCGCGACGCCGGCACCACCTTCCTGAACAATCGCGTGGTGCGCTGGAGCTCCTCAGATCCGGCGGTTGTTGACGGGATCACCTTCGCCTACGGAGACACCACGGTGGTGACGGCACTCCTCCCCGGCACCGCCGACTGGTCGGCAACCGTCGAGGGAGTGACCGCCAGCGTCCGGATATCGGTGCTCCCCGAGGCCTCCTCCACCTGCGGCCTGATCAAGGACGCCTGGATCCGAGCCGACGATGGCCAGTACCTGGGCCGCTTCACCCGCGCGATCGACTCACTCTCGGTGCTCAACCCGACCGGCAAGCACGGCGATCCCAACTCGTGGGCCTCGGCGATGAACCCCTACACGACGTACGGCCTCAAATGGTCGGGGATCTCGGCGCGAAACCCGTTCGCGCAGAAGCCTCCCACGATCCGGCGTGCCGACGGGACGATCCTGGGCTTCTACACCTCGAACCCGAACCTGATGCCCCGGGTGAGTCCGCTCTTCGCATTGACCTGCGACTTTCAGTGAGGTGACCGGATCTTCCGCGCCAGGGTCATACTTCGTGATGTCTCGCCCCTCCCTCTTCCTCGCCACCATCGGTCTCCTCGCCTGCGCCGAGGGGGCCGATCCGGTGACGCCACCACCGCCACCTCCGTCCGGGGGAACCGGGGTGGCCTCGGTGCAGGTCGCCATCCCGGAACAGCTGGTCTACCCCGGGACGGTCCTCCAGGCGGAGGCGATCGCCCGGGCTGGCACCGGCGCGGTCCTCACCGGCCTGACGGCGACCTGGATCTCCAATCGCCCGACACTGGCCACGGTCTCCGACGACGGCGAGATCACCGCCATCGCTCCCGGCCTGGTGACGATCGGCGCGACCATGGGCGGGGTGATCGGCTCCAGCGAATTCACCATCCGGCCGTTCACGGTGGCCTCCGTGGAGGTCGTGACTCCCCAGGCCACCATCATCCCCCGAGGCACCACCCAGCTGGTGGCGGGGGCCCGTCGCCAGGATGGCGAGCCACTGCCGGGCCGGCCGGTGAGCTGGCTCTCGGTCGATACCATGATCGCCACGATCAACGACGCCGGAATCGCGACGGGGGTTCGGGTCGGGACCACCACCATCATCGGGACGATCGACGGCCTCTCGGGGACGCGGGAGGTCACGGTGGTGCCGTCGGTTCCGGTCGGGGTCGTCATCGAGCAGGAGGCGGTGGTCCTCTCCCCCGGGACCACCACCCTCCTGACGACCGGCGCGCCGGACGCCGCCGACAACCTGAGCTGGCCATATCCCTTCCCGGCGAGCTGGAACTCCTCCAATCCTGCGGTGGCGACGGTGGTCTTCCCCGGCGTGGTGACCGCGGTGGCGCCGGGAGTCGCGACCATCACCGCCTCGGTCAACCTGACCTGGACCGATGCGATCGAGGTGACGGTCTCGCCGGTGCCGGTCGCAAGCGTGACGCTCGACGCCGCGACGCTCCTCGTCAACGAGGCGGGCTCGAAGGTGGTGCGTGCCACCGCACGTGACGCGGGCGGGAACCCCCTCCCCGACCGACCGATCAGTTGGTCGTCGTCGGATCCGGAGGTGGCGGCAGGGGTCGCCTGGGGGGAGAGTTTCGTGGTGACGGGACTCTCCGGCGGGACGGCGTCACTCAGCGCCACCGCTGAGGGCCGGGAGGCCAACGTCGCGGTGACCGTGGTGCCCACCGGCGTCGACCTCTGTCATGACCTCTACCTGGCGACGGTCCGTGCCGCCGACGGCCAGTACCTGGGACGCCTCGGTGGGATGTTCGATGCCTCCGCCCTTTCCCACGTCGACGGGGTGTACGGCGGCGGCCGGTCGCACACCTCGGTCTTCAACCGGTTGGGACGCTACGGCAGCGCGACCTCGCCCCTCTCCGCGCAGAACCTCACGGCCTCCGACCCGCCGATGATCATCCACAACGGTCGACAGGTCGGATACCTCACCTTCAATCCCCTCCGGGTCCCCTCGCTCAGCCCCATCTACTTCCAAGATTGCGAGTAGGAGGGCGAGGGCCCGCGGCACCCCGCGAGCCGGCATGCTCGCCTGGTCGCGATCGGAACCCGTGGCTCTGCCGCTCAAAGAGCCCATCGGTTCTCACCGAGGCGCTGGTCTCGTGGCCCAACCGGCCCGCTACTCCACCACCACCCGAATCGTGGCGACCGGGGTGCGATACGGTTCATCGTATGGCGGGGCGTCCTTCGGGCACAACCGCCGCGTTCCACCGAAGAAGCCGCCACCCCATGCGGCCACGAAGGTCTCTTCGGGCACGTCGAGGAGGTCGTTGCCGTCGTGCCAGACCTCTGTGAGGCACATCCAGTTGGTGCGTGAGTAGATAAACCTCCAGGCGGTCTCGGCGGCAAAGGTCCAGACCAACCAGTAGCTCCCTGAGGCCGTCGGCGCCGTCAGGTGAATGTTCTGGCGCAACACGGCGTTGGTGGCACCGACGTTGAGGGAGGAGATGCCGGTCTCTTCGGGGATCTCGCTGGGGAAGGTCGAGCTGGACCCCATGTACCAGAGGACCGGGATGGAGGGCGTGGAGTAGTGCAGCACCACGAACCCATCGATGCTCTCTCCTCGATCCACCACCACGGTTGGCTGGATTGGAGTGAGAGGTTGGTCGTTGAGCCTTCCCGTGACGACCGAGAGCGCCTCGTGACTGAACCCTCGGGCGAGGAGGATCGGGTCCGAGTGGAGGGTGCCGATCTGGAAGGTCGCAACGATCGAGTCGTACGTCCCTTCCGCCATCTCGGAGAGGAGAAGGGCAGCCTTGGCATCGACGCGCCCATCCTGCACATCCGGCATGTTGGCCCACGTTGCACTCGGCATGCCGATCACGTCGCTGACGCTGAGCCGCGCACCATCGAGCGCCCGGGAGACGTCACCGCGACGATTCCGGACGGTGAAGATCGGGGGGACGTGATTGGCAACGATGTCGTTGTCGGCAAGGATCGGAAACATCACCGGGGTGTTCTCGAGACGGAGTTCCACCGGCTGGTTCTGCCACCAGGTCCATCCCGAGATGGCCGCGGTGAGCGCGAGCAGGGTGCCGGTCGCAAACAGCCATTCCTGTCGGCTGGCGGCGAGGCGGAGTCGCCAGCCGAGCACCAGCCCCGCCTCGGCCGGGACGAGACGCTCGGTGACCGACGCACCCCGGCGGCCCTCGCGACGGCGCCAATCCCGGAGGGTCGCCAGCGCCTCGCGATCTCGACCGGCCCGCACGAAGAGCCGCACCGCAGCCTGGAGGTCGGCGATCCGGGTGCCGTGCTCCCGGAGCCACCAGGCCCGGAGCTCCCGAAGGGCCCGGAGGCGTCCCGATGCAAAGGTGCTCTCCACCTGTCCGGCGATCACCACGTGGGCGAGGGAGGCCTCGGTCGGCTGGCCGGAGAGGTGGACCCATCCCTGGTGCGCCAGCCGTTCGAGGCGGCCGAGCAGGTCGCCGAAGTCGGCCCCGTCGAGGGCGCCCTCGAGTTCGGTCACGGTCACCGCTTCCTCGGCGATGGCGAGATAGCCGATGAGCGTCTGGTCGTGGCGATCGGTGGGGAACCGCGGATCGTGCTGCAGGGAGAGCTCGGCCAGCAACTCGACGAGTTGGGGCGAGGTGGCCTGCAACTGGAAGACGCCGTCATCGATCCGCAGCGCCCCGGCATCGACCAGCAGTTGCAGGGCCCGTCGGACGTAGAGGGGTACCCCGCCGGTGAGCAGCATCAGGTGCCCGGCCGCGCGGATCACGTCGTCCGGCTGCAGTTGGGGCAGCGACCGCTCGACCAGCAGGGTCATGTCGTGACGGTCGAGCGGTGCCACCTGCCAGCGGACCCAGAGCGGAGGGAGCGGATGCTGCCCCGGCCGGGTACCGCCGACCATACGGAATCCCGCGGCGTCCGGGCGCTCGATCACCGCCGAGAGCAGTTGCAGCGAGTCGACGTCGCCGAAGTGCAGGTCGTCGAGCAGGAGCACGAACGCTGCCGTCTCGTGGAGCGCCAAGAGGAGGTCGACGACGGCGTCCTCGATCGCCCGTGTCGAGGGCGGCTGGGAGGAGGTGCGCTTGGTCGCCGAGAACTGCCCCGCGAGCTCGGGGTCGAGCCGGGTGAGGGTGCCGACGGTGGCCGCGCTCACGCCGCGGGCCCCCGGCCGGTCGGCGAGGGCCCGCACCATCCGGGTGAGCAGTCCCCACCGAAGCCGGCTCTCCG
>JAHEFN010000213.1 GCA_024640185.1 Gemmatimonadota bacterium
CTGCCCCGCGCCTCGGCCAGCGCCCGGAATTCGGCGCGCATCGCGCTGACCATCTTCTCGGAGGCCTTCGTGCCGCTGCCGTCGACGGGGGTGGCCGCACCGACCGCGCCGCCCGGCACCATGTAGATCTGCTCGGCCCCCAGCGCGATCATCGCGCCGGCGCTCCAGGCGCGGGGATGCACCCACGCCACCACCCTGACATCCGACGCCCGGATCGCGTCGACGATCCGTTCGGCGGCATCGATGCGACCGCCGGGGGTGTCGATGTCCAGGACCACCAAGGTGGCGCCTGCCGCCGAGGCGCTGGCGATCACCCGCTCGACGTAAGGGGCAAGGCCGTTCTCGATGACGCCGGTGACCGGCAGCCGATAGACGACAGGCCCCGCCGGCTGAGCCTGCGCACCGAGAGGGAGGGCGAAGGCGCCGGCGAGGAGGAGGTGGGGAATCATCTGGCGCATCTCCGGCTCCTCGCGTTGGGGAATCCCCCAAATCTAGCCGGGTTGCGCCTGGCGGCCGACTATTGGCGACCGGGCGGCGGCTGCCGCTGCTGCATGAGGTCGCGCGCCCTCGAGAGGAGCTGGTCGCGGGCCAGCAGGAACTGCCCCTGCTGGACCGGCGAGAGGATGGCGGTGAGGGCCGCCATCTCGCCCTGGAACGACTCCGCGTAGGCCACCCGGTTGGCCAGCAGCTGGCCGATCATCCGCGACACCGCGTCCTCATCGGCGGCGATGCCCGGCCGAAGCTGGCCGGCGATGCGCGAGCGGAGTTGACGCTCTTCCAGCTCGAGGGCCGCCCGTCGTTCGCCCCATTCGCCCAACACCGTGCCGAGGCGGCTGCCCTGGTCGCCGGTCAGCTGCAGATCGCTGATCAGCTTCTGCATGAAGCGTTGTTCGATCTGTTGGCGGATCGGCGGATTTGCCCGACCTGGACGGACCTGCGCCGCGAGCGGTGGTGCCATGGCGCCGAGCAGCAGCAGGGTGGCCATCATCACGGCCATCGGAGTGGTGGTCTTGCCCGTCATCATCCCTCCACGTCGTCGAGCAGCTGCTCGAGTTCATCGTCAGTCAGGTCACCGAGGCGGGGCACGTCCCCGATCGGTGTGTACTCCGGCGTCGGCTCAATCGAGGCCAACACCACTTCGAGTTCCGACTCGAGCAAGGCATCGAGCTCCGGAAACCACGTCGGCGCTTCGGCTGTGGCCGGCACGGCGGGGTCAACCGACCCTGTGCTCCAGAGCCCGACCGCCAGCACGGCGGCCGCGGCCGCCGCAAGGGCCATCGGTCGCCAGCGGCGCCTCAGCGGCACCACCCGCGGCGTCTCACGGAGCCCAGCAAGCACCCCGGCGACGACCCGGTCGACGTTGACGGCCGCCTCGCGGCTGCCGATCGCGGTCACCACCTGCCACTCGCGCCGACAGTCGGCGCACACGGCCAGGTGGCGCTCCTCAGCCGACGACCAACGAGCACGTCGGTTCGCCACCTCGGGCATCCGGTCCGTCAGATGTTCGCTCATTCCTCCACCAACTCCCTGAGCCGTTTGACGGCATTGTGGTAGTGCACTCGGGCCGCCCCGGGGGTGCTGCCGAGCGTGTCCGCGATCTCGTCGTAGCCGAGCCCCTGCTCGACCCGGAGGAGGAAGACGTCGCGCTGCATCGCTGTCAGGGTCTCGATCCCCGCCCTGATCCGTGCCGCGGTCTCGTCGGCCAGCAACTCGGCCTCCGGGTCGGCGACATCCACCCGATCGTCCTCCTCCAGCTGGACGAAGATCCTGCCGGCCCTGCGCCGATGGCCGTCCTTCTGGAGATTGCCGGCGATCCGCAGCAGCCAGCCGACGAACGGTCCATCGCCCCGCCAGCCGGCAACGGCCCGCAGTGCCTTGATGAAGGTCTCCTGCACCAGGTCCTCGAGATCGTCGCCATCCGCCCCCCGAGCGCTGAGGAACCGTCCCACCGCCGCCGCATGTCGACGGACCAGGGTCCCCGCGGCGGCTTCCTCGCCGCCCCGCCACGCCTCAACAAGTTGCGCGTCGGTCGCTTGCTCCGAAGCCACGGCTCTCATTACCTCGCTAGACTGATGGGAGAGCGGAATGTTAAGGACGGTGGCAGGGGGAGTGGGAGCATGGCGACCGGCTCCCCCGGTGAAGGCTGGAGATCGAAGGTCGAGGGGGTGTTCGACGGCGGGGGCCGTGTCCTTGTGCACAAAACACACATCACGCTGTCCACATTGAGGATAACCGATGTTACTTCAGGTGATTTCCACCTTGTCAACACGATCTCAACATGGCTGACAACAGACAATCCACAGCGGATCAACCGTGGATCATCGCCCATCGAGGCGTCACCTCGGTGGCCCATGAGAACTCGCTGGCCGCCTTCCGGGCGGCTGTGGACAATGCGGCGCTCGGCTGTGCCGGCGTCGAGCTGGATATCCACAGCACCGCCGATGGGGAAATCGTGGTCCACCATGACGCGCGCCTCCACGATGGCCGGCGGATTGCCGAGCTTGACCGAGCCGCTGTCGCCGCGGTTCGCCTCCCAGACGGCTCAGCGATCCCCACCCTCGACGAGGCGCTGGATGCGATTGGCCCACTGGTGGCGTGGATCGAGGCCAAGGGCCTCGCCGCCTCGGCGGACGACCGCCTCCTGGGGATCCTCCGCGACCGGCATCGGCTCGACCGCGATCAGGTCCACGCCTTTGACCACCGGATCGTGGCCCGGCTCTCCCGGCATCCCCAGGCCCCCGGCGTGGGGGTGCTCTCGTCAAGCTACCCGATCGACCCGGTGGCGGCCGTCCTGGCCGCGGGGGCCCGAACGCTCTGGCAGGAGTGGTCGATGATCGATCGGGCCTTGGTGGATGGCTGCCGGGCGGCGGGGATCGCAGTCATGGCCTGGACGGTCCCGCCGGAGGAGGCCGAGCGACTGACGGGGCTCGGGGTGGCCGGCCTCTGCCTCAACCTCTAGGCTCCGACCCTTGGGAGCGAAACGCGTGAGGCCGACATCCCTTCGTGGGATGCCGGCCTGTTCTGTGCCCGCCTCTGTCGCCTCAGTCGGTCAGGAGGCCTCGGCGTAGACCGAGATCTTGAGCCGCTTCTTGTCCTTGCGCTCGAACTTGACGTACCCGTCAATCCCGGCGTGCAGCGAGTCGTCCGTCGCCAGGAAGACATTCTTCCCCGGATGGAACTTGGTGCCGCGCTGCTTGACGAGGATGCTGCCGGCCGTGACCAGTTCGCCACCAAACCGCTTGACGCCCAGGTACTGGGGATTGGAATCGCGGCCGTTGCGGCTGGAGCCTACGCCCTTTTTATGTGCCATCTAGTGCCTCACCCCGTCACGACGTCAGTGATCTTGACCTCGGTGTACTTCTGCCGATGGCCAGTCTTGCGGCGATAATTCTTGCGGCGCTTGAACTTGAAGACGTAGATCTTGTCTTCCTTGCCGTGCCCAACGACTTCCACGGTGACCTTGGCCCCCGGAACCGTCGGCGTGCCAGCGGTGATCGTGTCGCCATTGGAGGTGAGCAGCACCTCGTCAAAGGTGACGGCGTCGCCGGCTTCCTTCTCGTCCATCAGGGGCAGCCGCAGCGTGGCGCCCTTTTCGGCGCGATACTGCTTTCCCAGTGCCTTGAAAATCGCGTACATAGCTTCCTTCTCATCCATGCGTTGGGCCGTAGCCCCCAAGAATAGCGAGGGGTATTCCCGACCGCAAGTGCCTATCAGGCCACGGCATAGAGATCGGTGACATCCCTGCCTGCCGGTCGGGACATCAATCGGAACTCATCGAGCCGGAGCATCGGATCGTCGCGGACCTCGAGGTCGACCTCCCCGGTCCGGGAGAGCCCGGAGATCAGCTTGGGCTCCTCCTCCAGCAGGTAGATCGCCACCTCCGGATGGAGCCGGATGGCGAGCCGCCGGTCCTTCTTCTCGACAGCGGCCCGCTTCAGCGCCCGTTCCAGCCGCCGGGAGACGATCTCCGGGGAGAAGACCCGCCCCGTCCCATCGCAGGTCGGGCAATCCCGGGTCATCGACGCCCACAGTGACGCCCGGACCCGCTGCCGGGTCATCTCGATGAGGCCGAGCTCGGAGACGGCGAAGGCCCGGGTCCGGGCCCGGTCACGCCCCAGATGGGTCCGGAGCTCCTGGAGGACCCGCTCACGGTTCCCCCGGGACTCCATGTCAATAAAGTCGACGACAATGATGCCGCCCACATCGCGGAGCCGGACCTGCCGCGCGATCTCCCGGGCGGCCTCGACGTTGGTCCGCAGGATGGTCTTCTCGGGGTCGCGCTTGCCGGTGTACCGACCGGTGTTGACGTCCACCGAGACCAGCGCCTCGGTGGGCTGGATGATGACGTAGCCGCCGGTGGGGAGATCGACCCGCTGCTTGAAGAGGTCGCGGATCTCCTGTTCGATCTTGAAGTGGTCGAAGAGCGGGACCGGCTCGTCATGGAAGTGGACCCGGTCGAGCAGTTCGGGATCGATCTGCTCGAGGTACTGGGTGATCTCGTGGAGGATCTCCTTCGAATCGACCCAGAGGCCGTCGACCTTGGCCGAGAAGACATCGCGGACCAGCGCCCGGGTGAGTGAGGCCTCCCGGTGGAGCAGCGCCGGCGCCTTTCGGACATAGTGCTGCTTCCGCTTGATCTTCTGCCAGGTGCCCAGGAGCGATTCGACTTCGCGGCGAAAATGCTCCTCGGTCACCCCTTCGGCGACGGTCCGGACGATCATCCCGCCGGCATCGGCCGGCAGGTGCTTGGAGACCATGTCGCGGAGACGGGCCCGCTGTTCCCGACTCTCGATCTTTCGGGAGACCCCGACCTTGGAGGCGTAGGGCA
>JAHEFN010000214.1 GCA_024640185.1 Gemmatimonadota bacterium
GATGGGGTGGCGCTCGACCGCCCCCGAGTCGAGATCGACCAGCAGCCACCCCTTCCCCTCGAGGCCCGCCTCACGCTCGGCGTGGAGTTCGCCCCACGGGTTGGGCGAGACGTAGTCGAGGGCACCCGAGAACCAGACCCGGTCCGCCACCCGGTGTTGGACGTGATAGTGGCCGAGGGCCACATGACTCCAGGCGCCGCCGCCGAGGTCGGCCTCGGTGAGCAGGGCCCCGCCGGCCTCTGCCGCCGTGCGATCCGGCCCGAAGAGCCCCGGTGTCTCACCATGGAGGACCAGCACCTGGCGGGTCTCGCTGCCTGCCGGCTCGAGCGCCGGTCGCGGTTGGCTGTACAACGCCGAATGCGGCACGGCCAACACCGAGAGGTCGAGGTTGGCAAAGGCAAATCGGCGTGCGGTATCCGCCGCGACGTGGATGCCGAGATCATGCAGCAGGCCGAAGATGGAGACGGTATCGCTGGAGCGCGGCGTGTCGTGGTTGCCCGCGATGACGATCACCGGAGCGGCCGGCAGTTCACGCCGCAGCCGGGCGAACTGTCGCATGGCGTGGAGGATCGCCGAATTGGTCGGCCGCACATGGTGAAAGAGATCACCGGCGACGATCACTGCCTCGGGCGCGGCCTCGACGACCCCATCGACAGCCCGCGTGAAGGCCACCGCGACGTCGGCCTCGCGCTGATTGAGGCCACGGGGGGTGAGCCGGTGATACTGACGAAAGCCGAGGTGCAAGTCGGCGAGGTGGGCGATCCGCATCACTCAGTATGGCGCAAACGGGTCGGATTCGTCGTGCGTGAGCGGCGGGATCCCCGGCGGAGGATCCCGCGGCTCCGCACTGATCACCCGACGAAGGCAGCCCCGGAAGAAGCCGAACGGGTCATCGGGCTGGCGGCGAGCGACCAAGCCGAGCGCTCGCCGGACCTCGGCTTCCGGTCGGCCGTCGATCGCCGCCCGGACCGCATCTCCGGCAATCGAGGGATCGAAACGCCGCAACCGCTGGATGACCGCCTCCGCGAAGGCCACGTCGGCCGCCGGGGGGAAGCGCTCGACCCCCTCCCGACCGGACAGCGAGGCCGGCCGGGGAAACCGGACGAAGACCGGCTGGGTGAAGTGCGGGTGACGGAGCAGCAGTTCTCCCTTGGGGAGGGCAGCCAACTTGGCCTTCACCGCCGGCGACAGGGTGCTGTACCCCGGCAGGGCCAGCTCGTCGCCGTCCATCCGCCCGTACACCGTCGTCCCGGCGTTGCCGACCACCCGCCGAAGCACCTGGGAGCGGAACTGCTGCGCCGAGAAGAGGACCAGGCCGAGGTACCGACCGCGCTCGGAGAGATCGAGCAGCATCCGCTTGACATAGGTCTCGTGGCCATCGGCGGGGGCGTACTTGTTGAGCTCGTCGACGAACACGACGACATGATCCACGCCCAGGTCCCGCCGCTCAAGGTGCTCGCGGAGTCGAGAGATGACGCGAGCGAAGACCAGGTCCTGGGCCAGCGGGTCGACACCAGCGACGTCGATGACGGTCACCGACCGATCGCGGAAGCTGCCCCATGGCAGGTCGTTGGCCACCCCATCATCGGTCACCAACCCCTTTGACCGCGTGGCCACGTTGCCGAGTCGGTTGCGGATCTTCCGGATGGTGGCGACATGATGGGTTCGCCAGACATCGCCGCCCCGACCACTGACCTCGAGATAGTCGAAGATCGCCCGAAAGAACTCATCGAGATCGGCGAAGGTCTCGACCTCGAAGGGCGCATCGCGCAACTCGGCAGCCTCGAACCGCTTGCCGACCACCCGGTCGGCGAGGAAATCGATCAGCCCACCGGCCTTGGCATCGACATCGTCACGATTGAGCACCACCTCGGTGTAGTCGAGGATCTCGCGGAGCCCCCAGACCAATGGCTCGACGCGATCGGTCAGGTCGGGGTGACTGCGCAGGGTGTTCAGGTTGACGCCGTCGGCCTTGTAGGGGGCAAAGACGGTCACGTCGTTGAACGGTGAGGCGGCGAGCCCGAGCCGCTGCCAGAGCGCCAGGTCTCGGGCATCGAGGACCGCCGGTTGGTCGAGAAAGCAGAGGTCGGGGCCCTTCACGTTGAAGCAGAGCGCGGCGACGCTGCCCTTGGCGGCAGGGAAGCTCTGGAAGAGGCTCTGCAGCAGGAAGGTGATGGCACTGGTCTTGGTGGCCAGCCCCGAGACCCCGGTGATGTTGAGATGCGCCGCCTCGGGTCCCAGCAGGAAGTCGGCGTCGAGATAGACCGGCGCTGCCGTCCCACCGGCGGCGTAGAGCCCGACCGGAATGCCGCGGGCGTCCTCACCCTCGGTGTAGCTGTCCATCCGCAGGGCCACTCGCACATCGGCGTCGTCCGCGAGCGTCACCCCGCCGAAGGGCACCGGCTGCATCGGTTCGTCCGGGAGCTGCCGGAGCACCGCGGCGTGCCAGAGGCGGATCTCGGCGCGCTGCGTCGGCTCAACGGCCGCTCCGCTGGGATCACCATCAACCCCGATGACCGCGTCGAGTGGCCTGGCCAGATCGGCGTAGGCGAACGCCTCGGTCACCACGCCAAAGATGACCCGCTCCTCCGCCTCGACGCGCACGATGCTGCCGATGCCGATCGCCACCTCGGGAGGGGTCCAGAATCGGAAGGCGTGTGGTGTGCTGGGCGCCATTTCGGTGGCGACCACCCTGCCGATGATTCCTGCCATCATGCCCTCGCCCGGAGCCAACGTTCGACATCATGAATCCCATAGAGGAGTCGGTCACTGCGAGGATCCGCGGAGATCGGCGCCCGTTCGGCGAGCAACGCCCGGGCCAACCGGTTCGCGTCGGCGAGTGCTGCATCGGTGGCCGCGGTCTCGACCCGGATCAAGCCATGCATGAGGTCACGTCCCTCCCAAGGCCAGAGGCGCAGTCCCCAGGCATGGACCGGTGCGATGCGCCGACTCTGTGGCGTGAAGGCACTGCTGCGGTGCCCCACCGGCAGGGTCAGGTAGCACTCCAACTCGTCCCCCTCGAACGGCAGCGTGGCATGACTCTTCACCACACCGAGCATCCGACCGTCGCGGACCCAGTCGGGTGAGGAGGTCAGGGTGCCGTCGACGATCAGCCAGCACGCCGGGTCCTCGTCCCGAAAGAGCCCGGCGACCGTGATCTCGAGCCGGGTCCGCTCCGCATCGACCTGGGCCCGGGCCCGTTCGAGGTCACCGATCGGGTGCGGCGGTTCATCCTCGGCGAGCAACACGCGGTCGGTTCCCTCGGGCAACTCACCGAGGGCGGCGATCGCCGCGGCACGCCCGACCACGAGGTGACGCTCGCGACTGACCGCGCCGTGTGGCACCCGCTCGACCCGCCGCCGCACGCCGGCCGCGATGCGCGCACCGAGGACCGGCTGCGTCCCCACATACCCGAGCAATTCGGTGTGCTGGACCCCATCGAGAAAGCCCAACGGCGCGGTCCACGGCTCAGCCGGGCCCGGATTGATCGCCCGCAGCGGCGCCTCGAGGACGCGCGCCGGACGGATCACGGGGTCGGTTCGCCCCTGAAGGGCCGGGCCCGGCATGGTCGCCTGCCGGCCGCCCCCGAGGGTGAGCCGGCGACGGAGCGCCCGAAATCGTGAGGGCGTCACGCCGCCGGCCGATGCGACATCACCTGTTCGGGGCGAGTCGATCGAGGAACGGCAGCAAGCGATCGGCGGCCGCCTCGAGCTCCACGTCCGACACGCTGTAGGAGAGCCGGACCCAGCGGTCATCGCCGAAGGCCGCCCCCGGGACCATGGCCAGCCCGGCGTCGGCCATCACCTGTTCGCAGAACCGCATCCCACCGTATCCCGCCTCGGTCGAAAGACCGTCGACACGAAAGAAGAGGTAGAAGGCCCCGTGCGGCTCGATGAACTCGACCCCCGGCGCCTGGTCCCGGAAACGAGCCACCAGGTAATCCCGGCGACGGCGGAAGGCGGCCACCATCCGTTCGACGTCTGCATCGACGGTGGGGTCGCTGAACGCCGCGGTCGCGGCCCACATCGCCGGCTGGTTCGCCCCCGTGGTGGTGTGACTCTGCAGTGCCGCCATCGCGGTGAGCACCTCCGGAGGGGTATAGGCGGCGCCAATCCGCCAGCCGGTCATCGCATACGCCTTCGACGCCCCGAAGATCACCACCGTGCGATCGAGCGCCGCATCCTCCAGATCGAAGACCGACGGGGCCGGCCCCACGCCATAGTGAATGCGGCGGTAGATCTCGTCGCTGATCAACCAGATCCCATGCTGGCCGCACCACTCGGCGATCGCCTTCACCTCGGCCGCCGTGTAGACCGCACCAGTCGGGTTGCTCGGCGAGCAGAGGATCAGCCCCTTCACCTGACCATCACGATGCCGCTCGAGATCGTCGATCGAGACCTTGAGGCCCCACTCCGGATCACCGGACACCGCCACCGGCTCGGCGCGGCAGAGGTGGACGATCTGCGGATAGGACACCCAGGCCGGGGAGGGAATCAACACCTTGTCGCCGGGACCGAAGAGCGTGAAGCAGGCATTGAAGAGGGCCTGCTTGGAGCCGTTGCTGACGATCACACGGGCCGGATCGACGGGACGGTCCTGGCTCATCCGTGACATCGCACCGGCCATCGCCTCACGCAGCGGAGCGATCCCGACGTTGGGCGCATACTTGGTCCGACCGGCGCGGATCGCCTCGATGCCGGCCTCCGAGGCGGCGGGGGGGGTGCCGAAGTCCGGTTCGCCCACCCCGAGGTCGATCACGTCCTCACCAGCCGCCTTGCGGCGCTTGGCTTCATTGCTGATGGCAACCGTCTCGGAAGCCCTCAGGTG
>JAHEFN010000215.1 GCA_024640185.1 Gemmatimonadota bacterium
GTGGCGGCTCGAGCCCAAGGACACTGCGGCCTTCCTCCGCGGCGAACTGGTCGACCCGATCAAGCCGATTGTCTACTACATCGACCCCGCGACCCCGCTGAAGTGGCGGCCGTTCCTCAAGCAAGGGGTCGAGGACTGGCAGGCCGCCTTCGAGGCCGCCGGCTTCAAGAACGCCATCATCGCCAAGGACCCCCCGACGGCAGAGGAAGACCCGGAGTTCTCCCCGGAGGATGCCCGCTACAGCGTGATCCGCTACCTCGCCTCGGACATCGCCAACGCCTCGGGGCCGCACGTGGCCGACCCGAGGTCGGGCGAGATTCTCGAGTCCGACATCCAGTGGTACCACAACGTGATGAACCTGCTCCGGAACTGGTACCTGGTGCAGACGGCCGCGATCAACCCACAGGCCCGCAGTGTCGACTTCGATGACGCGGTGATGGGCGAGTTGATCCGGTTCGTCTCCTCGCACGAGGTGGGGCATACCCTCGGCCTGCCGCACAACATGAAGGCCTCATCCTCATACCCGGTCGACTCCCTTCGGTCACCGACCTTCACCGCACAGTTCGCCACCGCCCCGTCGATCATGGACTACGCCCGGTTCAACTACGTGGCACAGCCCGGCGACGGTGACGTGGCGATGAATCCCGGCATCGGGCCGTACGACAAGTACTCGATCAGCTGGGGCTATCGCCCGATCCTTGACGCCACCTCGGCCGATGACGAGAAGACCACCCTTGATGCCTGGATCGCCGAGCATGCCGACGATCCGATGTACCGCTTCGGTGACCCGTCGGGCACCGACCCGGGATCCCAGACCGAGGACCTCGGTGACGATGGCGTCCGCGCCAGCGAGCTGGGCATCGCCAACCTCAAGCGGATCGTGCCGCGCCTGTTGGAGTACTCGTACAAGCCGGGCACCGACTACACGCAGCTGCAGGAGCTCTACGGACAGGTCGGGGCGCAGTGGAACCGGTACATGGGCCATGTCGCCACGATCATCGGCGGCATCGACTGGACCCGGAAGAACGTCGATCAGGTCGGTCCGGCCTACACCGCAATCCCCAGGGAGCGCCAGAAGGCGGCGGTCCGCTTCCTCAATGAGCAGGCCCTGCAGACACCGGAGTGGATGTTCGATCCGGAGATCCTCGAACGGACCGGCATCCAGAGCTCGACCGAGACGATCAAGGGATACATGGTCGGCGTGCTCAATCGTCTGCTCGATCCGTCGCGGATGGCCCGCCTCGCAGAGCTGAGCACGGTGGCCGGTGGCGGCTACCCACTCGACGAGTACCTCGCCGACATCCGCGCCGCTGCGTGGACCGAACTCGACAATGGCCAAGCACCCGATTTCTACCGGCGTGCGCTCCACCGGGCCTGGGTCGAGCGGATGGAGTACTTGATGACCAACGAGCTCACCCCGGTCCCGGCAGCCTTCCGCGATCGTTTCCCGGCCAACCCTGACATCTCGCTTTCCGATGTCCGGCCCCTGGTCCGGAGTGAGTTGATCACCGCCCAGCGCCGCCTCACCGCCGCGGCTCGCCGGGGGGATGCGGTGACCCGGGCCCACTACGCCGATCTCGCCGCCCGGATCGACAGGGTCCTCGACCCGAAGGAGTAGCCCTCGGGGCTGAAGCGGGAGGAACAGCGGGGAGCGGGAAGCGGATCAACGGCTTCTCGCTCTTCGCTTTTTCGCTATCTTTGCGCATCCTCTCCACGGAGTTCTACGGCATGCTCGGGATCGATCTCAGCGGCAAGCGGGCCTTCATCGCGGGGGTCGCCGATGACGGCGGCTTCGGGTTCGCCATCGCCAAGGCGCTTGCCCAGGCGGGCGCCTCGGTCACGGTGGGCACCTGGCCACCGGCCATGGGGATCTTCGAGACCCTCCTCGAGCGGGGCAAGATCGCCGACTCGCTGCTCCTTCCCGATGGGACCAGCATGGCCTTCGAGCGGGTCTATCCCCTCGATGCCGCCTTCGACACCCTGGATGATGCCCCACCGGAGATCCGCGAGCACAAGCGCTACCGCGACCGAGGTGACTTCTCGATCGAGGGCCTGGTCAACCGCCTGGTCGCCGACTTCGGGGAGACGCCGCTCGACATCGTGGTGCACTCACTCGCCAACGGACCTGAGGTCCGGCACCACCTGCTCGACACCTCGAGGCAGGGCTACCTCGACGCGATCTCGGTCTCGGCCTACAGCAACCTGGCGATGATCCGGGCGTTTGGTCCGTTGATGCGGGATGGCGGCAATTTCCTCTCGCTCACCTTCATGGCTGGCGAGCGGGCAATCCCGGGGTACGGCGGCGGGATGTCCACCGCCAAGGCGGCTCTCGAGTCCGACACCAGGACTCTCGCCTACGAGGCGGGACGGCGCTGGGGGGTTCGCGTCAACACCATCTCGGCCGGTCCCTACGCCTCGCGGGCGGCCTCGGCGATCGGCTTCATCAACACCATGCTCAACTATTACCGAACCTATTCTCCGCTGCCACGCGACCTCGAGGCGGTGCAGGTCGGCACCACGGCGGTGTTTCTCACCTCGCCCCTGGCCTCGGCGATCACGGGCAGCACCGTCTACGTCGACAATGGCTACCACGCGATGGGGATGGCCGTCCCGCAGGACGACGAGACATGACGGCCCGGTTCGCAGCCACCTTCGCGGCGCTGAGTGCCGCGATCGCGGTGGCCGCGGGCGCCTTTGGGGCCCATGCCCTTCGGGCGCGCCTCACCGAGCAGGATCTCGCCACCTGGGAGACCGCGGCTCGGTACCAGATCTACCATGCCTTGGCACTGCTCTTCGTCTCCCGGATGCTGGCCCGGGGCATCGAGGGTACGTCCCTCGCCGGATGGGGATTCGTGGTCGGCACGGTCGTCTTTTCCGGCTCGCTGTACCTACTGGTGCTGCTTGATCAGCGCTGGCTCGGCGCCGTCACCCCGATCGGTGGCGTGGCCTTCATCGCCGGCTGGCTGGCCCTCGCCGTGGCGATGGCACGGCACTGACGAGAGACGAGAGACGAGAGACGAGAGAAGGTATTCCGGCTTGACCTACCTCACCCTCCTCTCACAACTCGACGCCTGGTTCGCTACCGGAGTCTCGGCGGCGGGACCCGGCGTCGTCCCCTGTCGGGCCGGCTGCAGCGCCTGCTGTCACGGTCCCTTCGACATCTCTCCAGCCGACGCACAGGCTGTTCACTCAGCCGTCTCGGCCCTACCGACCGTGATCCGGGAAGGCATCCTCGAGCGCGCGTCAGCGGCCCGTGAGCGAAGTGCGGAGTTCCTGCCGACCTGGGGTCCGCCTTGGGACGTCGACACGCTTGGCGAAGCGATGTTCGACGACCTCTGCGAGTCGCTGGCGACCCTCCCCTGCCCGGCCCTCGAACCCGATGAGGGCAGCTGCCTCATTCACGAGGCGAGGCCAGCCACCTGCCGGCTGACCGGTTTGGGGCTCGATGCCGGAGATGGCTTGCTTCTGGAGAATGTCTGCCCGATTCAGGGAGACTTCCCCGAGTTCGCCAGACTCGAGCCCACCCCGTTGGACCTGTTGCGCTTCGAGCGAGAGACCGAGCGGTGGGACGCGGAGGCCCGCCTGGAGGGATGGGTGAGCACCACAGTGGCGGGGGCGTTGGGCGATAGACGCTGACAAAGACCTGAGACCTGAGACCTGAGACCTGAGACCTGAGACCTGAGACCTGCCCGAATGTCACGAGGCCGGCCCCCACATGGGAGGCCGGCCTCGTTGCCATCGGACCTGTCGGTCGTCGGTCAGTCCTGCTGTTGCTGCTTCCGACGGCGGCGACCGGCCGCGGCCAGTCCGGCCAGTCCGGTTGCCAGCAGGGTCATCGTCGCCGGCTCGGGGACGATCTCCTGTGGAGTGTCCGGCGTGTCGCCACACGTCCACGTGACATTGTTCTGCACCACGGATGCGATGTCGCTCTGGTCCGAATAGCAGAGGTAGCCGGTCGACCAACCGTTCGGGCCGGACTGATTGTGGGCCACGAGCGCAATCTGCGTCAGGTCCAGTCCACTCACGATGTTCGTACCGACGAACCAGTAGTAGGCGGCATAGCCAGTCCCGGCAACGGAGCCACCCCAAAGCGTTGTCAACCCACCGACGCATGCGGTTGCCAAATCGCTGCAGAGGGATGCCCCCTGGCCGTTGGTCACGAAGCCCTTGCCCGGAGTGGGACCAGGAATACTGGGCCCATTGTTGGGTGACCAAGCAATGTCCGTCCCGGTGAACCACTTCGCGTCCCAACCGTTGGTGGTGCCGAGGCCCTCGGTGCCGGTGGCACCCGGCACGCCCGTCAGCCCGATGGCGTTCGTGGTATAGTCGGCGTAGCTCCCGCCGTAACCCCCACGATTCCAGTAGCGGAGCTCCATCCAGCCGTTGCTGTACCCAAAGAGCGAGGCCGAGGCGCATGTCAAAAAGAATTCACCCCCAGCCCCGGCGGTGGTGCACAGGTTGGTCCAAGTGAGGTTGAACGGGCTGGCAGTCGCAGCAAATGCAGGGTGCCCCGGTGGCGGTGGCGGTGGCGGTGGCGGTCCCCCCGGCCGCGGCGGAGCCGCACTCGCGGCCGCTGTAAAGGCGCACAGCGCCAGCAGGGTTGTTGAACCAATGATGCGCTTCATACGAGCGAGTTCCCGGTACGGGGTAGGACTGCCGGATGCACTACGTCACTTACCGTTGTGCATCAGTCATGCCTCGATTTCTACCTATCATTATCGGCCGGGATGCCACTGTTTCATGGAGTG
>JAHEFN010000216.1:0-2701 GCA_024640185.1 Gemmatimonadota bacterium
ATGAGTACGGCGGCACGGCCGGCCTGGTGACGCTCGAGGACATCCTCGAGCAGATCGTCGGGGAGATCCAGGACGAGCACGATGTCGATGAGGTGGTCCCCCTGACCCAACACGATGACGGTCACTTCACGGTGCAGGGTGGGGTGGCCCTGGCCGACCTGGAGGCGGAACTCGGCCAGCACTTCGAGCGCGAGGATGTGGCGACGGTGGGCGGCCTGGTCCTGGCGGAGTTCGGGCGGGTGCCGCGCGCGGGCGAGTCGTTCACGCTCGAAGATTGGCGCTTCGTGGTCGAGCTGGTGGTCCGCCGTAGGGTGCGCTGGGTCACGGTCTGGCCGTCGGATGCGGAGTCGGCGGGGGAGGAGCCCGCAGGATGAGGTGGACGATCCTGGGTGTCGGCCTGCTCCTGGCCGTGTTGGGCTCCGCCGGGACCGCGGCCCTCGTCATGGTCGCTCGGCGCTCGCTGGTCGAGGCGATCTCGCGACGACTGCGCGGTGCCGAGGAGTCGTTCGAGTGGCTCGCCGAGACGGAGCAACTGGTGGTCGCGGGGATGGCCGTCTCCTCACTCGGGGTCGCGATGGTCGGGGCCACGATTCCCGGACTCTTCGTGGGCGTCACGGTCACCCAACTCGCGGCCCTCTCGCTCTTCCTGGTCGTCCCCGCCATGCTGTTCGGTGGCTACCTGCTCCCCCGGTGGTTGACCGCCCCGCGTGCCTCGATCGTGGTGGCCGGCGTGCGACCACTGCTGCGGGGATGGCGGGCACTGCTGCAGGTGGTGCTGCCGAGCGAGCCGCACGCCGGCAGTGAGGATGTCCAGGCGCTGGCCCGGGAAGGGAGCGCCTCGGGACTCGGCAGCGGTGAGGAACTGGCCATGGTCGGTGGGGTGATGAGTTTCGCCGAGCGGCCCGTCCGCGAGGTGATGACCCCACGGACCGACGTGACGGCGGTGGCCGAGGACATATCGTACGACGCGGCGCTGAACATCTTCAGCAGCAGCGGCTATTCACGGTTGCCGGTGTATCGCGACACCCTCGATGAGATCGTCGGGATGCTGCATGCCTTCGATCTCTTCAAGCTCGCCCCGGGCGACCCCCTGCCACTGCGGCCGGTGGTGCACGCCCCCGAATCCCGTGCCTCGGCCGACCTGCTGGTGGACATGCAACGCGAACGGCGCCACCTGACCGTGGTGCTCGACGAGTTCGGTGGTACGGCCGGGATCGTCACCCTCGAGGACCTCCTCGAGGCGCTCGTCGGGGAGATCTCCGATGAAGACGATGCCGAGGTGGTTGCGCCCCAGATGGCAGGCGGACTCCTCGAGCTCGAGGGCGCCGAGCCGGTCTCCGAGGTGGCCGAACACTTCGGGGTCGTCTTGCCGGAAGGCGGGGCTTCCTCGCTTGCCGGCCTCGTGGTCGAGCAGTTGGGGCGGATCCCACTGCCGGGCGAACGCTTCACCGTCGCGGGACTCGAGATCGACGTCATCGCCGCCACCCCGACACGGATCGAGCGCCTGATCGTTCGACGGCTCCGGCCCCGGGCGGGCGAGCTCGATCGGGGCGCCCGATGACGACGCCGATCGGCGAACGCCTCGACGAGATCGTGGCGCTGATCCGCGAGGGTCATCTTGAGGCCTTCATTGCTCGGGCCTGGGACCTCGAGCCCGCGGACCTCGCCGATGTGCTGGCGGCCTTTGACCAAGACGAGCGGATGCACTTGGTCCGCATCCTGCCGGTCGAGCTCTCCTCGCAGGCACTCGCCGAGATGCCGGATGAGGCGCACGCCGAGGAACTTCTCGCGGCCCTCGATCCCGAGCAGGCGGCCGACATTGTCGATGAGTTGGAGGACGACGATGCCGCCGACCTGCTCGGTGAGCTCGAACCCGACCAGCAGGAGCGCATCCTCGCCAGCGTCGAGGACCGCCGTGATGTCGATCGACTGCTCCGGTACGACGAGGAGTCCGCCGGTGGACTGATGACGAGCAACCTGGTCACCGTGACCGACCTCGATACCGTGGGACTCGCCCTCGAGGCGGTGCGACGGCAGGCCGAGGATGTCGACGATGTCACCGAGATCTTTGCGGTCGACAATGCCCGACGACTGGTCGGCCTGTTGTCGTTCAAGCAGCTCGTGGTGACCCCGCCGGAACGACTCGTCCGCGATGTGATGGACGATGCGGACGTGCGGGTCGGGCCCGAGGAGGATCAGGAGCAGGTCGCCCGGCTGATGGCACGCTACAACGTGCCCAGCGTCCCGGTGGTGGATGACTCGGGTCGGCTGTTGGGCCGCGTCACCTACGACGACGTCATCGACGTGACCGAGGCCGAGGCCACCGAGGACCTGTTGCGGTTCGGCGGCGTCTCGCCGGACGAGGAACTCGGCGCCCGCTGGACCGTCGCGGTGCGGTCCCGGCTCCCGTGGTTGTACGTCAACCTGCTCACGGCATTCCTGGCCGCCTCGGTGGTGTACTTCTTCAAGGGCTCGATCGAGCGGGTCGCGACGTTGGCGGTCTGGATGCCGATCATCGCGGGGATGGGTGGCAACGCCGGCACGCAGGCGTTGGCCGTCACGGTGCGGCGGCTCTCGCTCGGGCAGGTGCCAGCCAGCCGCCTGCGGCAGGTGATCACCAAGGAGCTGTTGGTCGGGCTGTTCAATGGCATCGCCATCGGGGTGGTGATCTCGATGGTGGCCATCCTCCTCGGCGAACCGT
>JAHEFN010000216.1:2711-4728 GCA_024640185.1 Gemmatimonadota bacterium
CTTCGTCGCCGGGTTCGCCGGATCGTTTGTTCCGGTCCTGCTCGAACGATTCGGAGTTGACCCGGCGGTGGCATCGTCGATCTTCGTGACCACCCTCACGGACGTCGTCGGCTTCGGTCTGCTGCTGGGCTTGGGAACCGCCGTCCTGCTGTAGCCCACGAGCGCGCCCCGGGAACTGCCCTAAGTCCAACAATCGGTGTAACTTCCGGCATGACCGATGAGGCGTTGCTGGAGGGGCTGCTGGAGGGCCGGGTCGCGTCACTGGCGCGGGCGATATCGCTTGTGGAAAACGCACGTCCCGGCTTCGAGGCGTTGCTCACGGCGATTCATCCACGACTCGGACAGGCCCGCCGCATCGGGGTGACCGGCCCTCCAGGGGCCGGCAAGTCGACCCTCACCATGCGCCTGGTGACCCAATGGCGCGCCGAAGGGCTGCGGGTGGCCGTGGTGGCGGTCGATCCCACCTCGCCCTTCACCGGCGGGGCCCTCCTCGGCGACCGGATTCGGATGGAGGACGTCGCCCTTGATCCCGGGGTCTACATTCGATCGATGGCGACCCGGGGATCCCTCGGTGGTCTCGCCACGTCGACCCGGGAGGTCTGCGATATCCTCGATGCCGCCGGCTTTGAACGAATCGTCGTCGAGACGGTGGGCGTCGGCCAGTCCGAGCTCGATGTCGCGGGGATGACCGACACGACGCTGCTGACCCTGGTTCCCGAGTCCGGTGATGGGATCCAGGCGCTCAAGTCTGGCGTCATGGAGGTGGCCGATCTCTTCGTGGTGAACAAGGCGGATCGTCCGGGGGCCCCGAAGATGCGCCGGGAAGTGGAACTCGCCCTCGATCTCAGGTTGGGCAAGACGCACCGAAACCTCCCCGCCCACCATGGGGCGCTGCAGCGGGGTGCGCCGGTCGCGGTCACCCCGGAAGACGGCCCGGTGGCGTGGCGCCCACCGGTGTTGCTGGCCATCGCGGCCAAGGGGGAGGGGATCGACGAGATCATTGCCGCACTCGATGCCCACTGGGAGGCCGGCAGTGCGTCCGGTGCCCTCGTCGCACGTCGCCATGAGCGGTTGGGTCGGTCGACCCGTGCGGTGGTCTCCCGGGCGGTCAACCGTTGGCTCTTTGACGGGGGGCCGGCGTCGGCCCTGATCGATGATCGTCTCGCCGCGGTGGTGGCGGGGACCGCGTCGCCCTATGACGTCGCCGCAGAGGTGGTGGCCATCCTCAAGGAGGAAGTGCAGGTATGACCTCACCCACCGACACCGCCGGGATGCTGGAGCGCCTCGAGGCACAGGACCGCGAGCTGGCTGCGTTGCGATCCACCGTCGCCGCCTGGAAGGCCAAGGTCGCGTCACTTGGCGTGCGCGAGGATGCCGACTTCAGCTCGCTCTCCGGTCGGGAACTTGAGCCGGTGTACACGGGCGTCGATGCCTCCGGTGCCGCTGACCTGCCGGGTGAGTATCCCTTCACCCGGGGCATCCATCCGAACATGTACCGCGGTCGGCTCTGGACCATGCGGCAGTTTGCAGGATTCGGGACCGCTGAGGACACCAACGCCCGCTACAAGTTCCTCCTTGAGCGAGGGCAGACGGGCCTCTCGGTGGCCTTCGACTTCCCGACGCTGATGGGGTATGACGGTGACCATCCACGCTCCGAGGGTGAGGTGGGGAAGTGCGGGGTGGCGATCTCCTCGCTGGCCGACATGGAGACACTCTTCGACGGCATTCCCCTCGATCGCGTCTCGGTCTCGATGACGATCAACGGTCCCGCCGCGATGCTCTTCTGCTTCTTCGTCGCGGCGGCCGAGCGGCAAGGTGTCCCGATCGCCAAGCTGCAGGGCACCATCCAGAACGACATCCTCAAGGAGTTCGTCGCCCAGCACGCCTGGATCTTCCCGGTGGAGCCATCGCTCAAGTTGATCGCCGACATGTTCGAGTGGGCCGGGACGCATACCCCGAAGTGGAACACCATCTCGATTTCGGGCTACCACATTCGCGAGGCGGGATCCACCGCGGG
>JAHEFN010000217.1 GCA_024640185.1 Gemmatimonadota bacterium
ACCCTCAACCGGGCTGCGGATCGTCCGGCCGGCCAAGAAGTCCCGGTTCTGCCAGGCTGCCAATTCGTCGGCATCGAGGGGTCCGCCCCGTGCCGCCGAGAGGATCGCCGACACCACCGGCCCGGCCAGCGCCCGCGGCTCCAGCATCGATCGCACCGACGGCGGCACCACCTCCCCCAACGCCACGGCGGTCTCGGCGAGCGCATCTGGCAGCTGGTTGAGCAGGTTGAGGCCGACGCCGACGACCACCGCCAGGCAGCGTGCGCCCTGCCAACGGCCCTCGGTCAGGATGCCGCCGGCCTTGCGCCCATCGACGAGGAGGTCGTTGGGCCACTTGAGCTGGAGGGGTGGGAGCTCCGGGCACTGGACCTCCAGCGCATCGGCGATGGCGAGCCCGACCCTTAGGGAGAGGGCATCGAGCGCCTCCGCGGGCGTCGGCCGGAGGACCACCGAGAGCCACAGTCCACCGGCCGGCGACGCCCAGGACTTCCCCTGCCGTCCCCGCCCGGCCGTCTGGCGCGCCGCCCCGACCGCCGTGCCGTGGGGCGCCCCATCCTCGGCGAGGCGGTGAGCCTCCGCCATCGTGCTGTCGGTCTCGGCGAGCCAGCGCATCTCGCCCGGGGTCAGATCACGCCGCGGGCGAGCAGCAGCAGCAGCAACGTCCCGAACCCGATCCGATACCAGGCAAAGACGCTGAAGGTGTGCCCCTCGACGAAGCGGAGGAATCCGCGAATCACCAGCAGGGCGGAGACGAACGCCACCGCCGTCCCCACGGCGAACATCGGCAGGTCCTCCCTGCCGAAGAGATCGCGGCTCGCCACGAAGTCGAATCCCGCCGCCCCGATGATGGTCGGGATCGCCAGCAGGAAGGAAAATTCGGTGGCCGCCGGACGGGAGAGGCCCGCAGCATACCCCCCGAGGATGGTGGCGGCCGCGCGCGAGGTGCCGGGGATCATCGCCAGCACCTGGGCGAAGCCGATGATCAGGGCCTGACCCCGGGTGACGGCTCCGAGGCTCGCCGCCGTGGTCGTCGGCCGGCGCCACTCGATCGCCAGCATCACGAACCCGCCGAGGATCAACGCCCAGGCGACGACCGTGGGGGCGAACAGGACGGTCTTGATGAAGTCATGTGCCAGCAAGCCGATCACCACGGCGGGGAGGAAGGCAATCAGGAGGTTCCCGGTCGCCCGGCGATCCTCGCCGGGGCGCAGCACGCCAGTGGCCATCCTCAGGAGGGCGCCACGATAGTGCCAGACCACCGCGAGGATCGCTCCCAGTTGAATCACCACCTCGAACGTGGCGGCGCGCTCCCCGGTGAAGTCCAGCAGCGCGCCCACCGCGATGAGATGGCCGGTGGACGAGATCGGCAGGAATTCCGTGGCCCCTTCCACCAGCCCGAGGATCACCGCGATGAGCAGGGGGGAGAGGAAGATCACGTGGCGAGGATCTCCTCATAGAACGCCTCGTATTGCGGCACGACGATGTCCGCCGAGAAGGTGGCGGCACGGGCCAGGGCCGCGTGGCGCATCTCGGCGTGGGCCGCCGGATCCCGCAGCAGCTTCACCGCCCGCCTGGCCATCGCCTCGACCGACCCGGCTGGCTCGAGGATGCCCTCGACGCCATCGGTGATCACCTCGGGAAGCCCCCCACTCCTCGCCGCCAGCACCGGCGAACCACAAGCCATCGCTTCGAGGGCGGCCAATCCGAACGACTCCGTCTGCGACGGCAGCACGAAGAGGTCTGCCGCCGCGAGCACCGGGGCGACCGCATCGAGACGACCGAGGAAGCGCACATCCGCCCCGATGCCGAGTTCACGGACCTCGTGCTCGGCGTCCTGGCGGTCCGGCCCGTCGCCGACCATCAAGAGGGTCGCCGGCATTGCCCGACGGATCCGGGCGAAGATCCGGACGACGTCCTTGACCCGCTTGACCTCCCGGAAGTTCGACACGTGGACCAGCAGTTTGTGATCCGCGGGGGCGAAGGACTCCCGGGGGAGCGCAGCCTCGGGGTGATACTCGGCGAGATTCACGAAATTGGGGATCACGTGCAGGTCACAACTCGCACAGCCGAACGCGCGCACCGTCTCGTCCTTGAGGAAGCTCGAGACGGCGGTGACGCCATCCGACTGCTCGATCGAGAACTTGGTGATGGCGTAGAACGAACTCTCTTGCCCCACCAGGGTGATATCGGTGCCGTGCAGCGTGGTGATGACCTTGAGGGGGAGCTGGTCCGCCAGCATCGACCGGGCCAGGAAGGCCGTGGTGGCATGGGGGATCGCGTAGTGCACGTGCAGCAGGTCGAGCTTTTCCTCGAGCGCCACCTCATACTGTCGCGAGGCGAGCGCGAGGGTGTAGGGATAGTGGTCGAAGAGCGGATAGCGCGACATCGTGGTGTCGACCTGGTGGAAGACGGCCCGGTCGGTGTAGCCACGCATCCTGAAGGGCGAATCATAGGTGATGAAGTGGATCTCGTGGCCGCGGTCGGCGAGCCGCAATCCGAGTTCGGTTGCCAACGCGCCGGAGCCGCCATAGGTCGGATAACAGGTGATGCCAATCTTCATGAACGCGTCTCATCCCAGGCCGCGACGATCTCCGCCGCGAGTTGTTCAGGGGTTCGGGTGGCATCGAGTGCCAGCACGTCACCACGCAATTGATTGCGAAACCAGGTCTCCTGTCGCTTGGCGTACTGTCGGGTGCTCTGCGCGATGGTCTCGACGAGTGCCTCACGCTCGAGCCGTCCCTGCAGCACGTCAACCGCCTCCCGCACCCCGATGCCGTCCATGCCGGGCCCGCTCAGGGGCGCCCCATCAGCCAAGGCCGCCGCGGCCTCCTGCACCACGCCCTGTCGCACCATCTCCGCGGTCCGCGTCGCGATCCGCTGGTGCAACATGGCGCGGGGCATGCTGAGCCGGACATACCACGGCCGGATCGCCCCCTCGACCGCGGCCGACCGCTGCCACCAGGTCAAGGACCGCCCGGTCAGCAGGGCGATCTCGATGGCGCGCGAGGCCCGCTGCCGACCCGATCCCCCGGGAAAGCCGGGATCCAGCCGTGAGGCCCAGCGCACCAGGGTGGCGTTGTCCATCTCGGCCGTCACCGCCGCCAGCGCCTCGCGACGCGGTCGGTCGAGCGGCGGCTCCGCGAAGAGTCCCTCAGCCAACGCGCGGACATAGAATCCGGTTCCCCCGACCACGATCGGTGTCCGGCCGCCCTCCCGGATCGTGGCGATCGCCTCCGCGGCCTCGAGGGCAAATCGACCGGCCGAGTATCGCTCGCCAGGTCGCACGACGTCCAGCAGGTGATGACGCACCCGACGGCGCTCACGAGGCGAGGGCTTGGCCGTGGCGATGTCGAGGCCGCGGTAGACCTGCCGGGAGTCGGCACTGACCACTTCGACCGGCCAGAACTCGGCGAGGGCGAGGGCGACGGCCGTCTTGCCAACGGCGGTCGGTCCGACCAACACCACGGTCCTATCGCCGGCCAAAGCGGCGCTCCAGTTCCTCACGCGGCAGCTGGACAATCGTGGCGCGCCCGTGCACGTCATGGGGTGGCAAGGTGCAGGCGAAGAGTCGCCCGAGCAGCTCCCGCATGCTGGCTTCGTCGAGCGGCTGACCCGCCTTGACCGCGGCACGGCATGCCCAGGTCTGCGCGAACCGCTCGAGGCGATTGGCCCAACCCCCGAAACGCCCACCGGCGAGGTCACCGACCACCTCACGAAAACAGGCGATGCCATCGAAGCGCGGATGCGGATTCGGCACCGCATGGATCACCACCGACCGACCACCGAACGCCTCGACCTCATACCCGGCATGTCGGAGCATCTCGGCATGGGATTCGATCACCCCCAGTTCCTCATCGGTCAGCTCGATGGTCTCAGGAAGCAGCAGCCGCTGGGCGGGCATCCCCTCCCCCTGCAGTCGCGCCATCAGTTCCTCATAGAGCACCCGCTCATGGGCGGCGTGCTGATCGACGATCACCAGCCCGTCGGGTCCGTCATAGGCGAGGTAGGTATGGTCAAACTGCAGCACCGCGACCTGCCAATGCGGCGCGGGTGGCCCGGGAGCCTCCGACGGCGTATCGACCTCCCGGACGACCGTGCCCCCGGTGGCGTCCAACGGTGCGAAGAGATCATCAGGCCGCTCCCCCGCCTCTGGCGGCGGGCCGCCCCGCGGTCGCGGCACCACGTCGGCTGGGGCGGTGCCCCCGAGACGCGCCGAGGCCACCAACGCACCGAGGGCGGCGCGCACCGCCTCCTCGACGGCCCGCTCGATCGCGCGGCGATCCTGAAAGCGCACCTCGAGCTTGGCCGGGTGGACGTTCACGTCGACCGCGGCCGGATCGACGTTCAGGTCGAGGAAGAGCGAGGGGCGGTCGCCCGGGTGGATCGCCGTGCGGTACCCCGCCTCGGCGGCACGGATCAGGAAGTGATCCCGGAACGGCCGGCCGTTGACGAAGAGTTGGACCCGACGACCGGTGGGCCGGGCATCGGCGGGCCGTTGGGCGAATCCCTGCACGTGCAGCGACCCAGCGACGTGATCGACCGGGAGCAGGCTGCTGGCCAGTGCCTCGCCCCAGACCGCCGCGAGGCGCTCATCCCGTCGCTGGGCCGGAGGGGCGGCGAGACGCTGCTGACCATCGATCACCACGGTGAAGCCGACGGCGGGATGCGCCAGCGCGAGCGTGGCGACCGTCTCCCAGGTCGCCCGGGACTCGACGCCGGC
>JAHEFN010000218.1 GCA_024640185.1 Gemmatimonadota bacterium
AAGGCGCTCGGCGCGAGCAAGGTGGTCATCAGCACCGACGATGACCAGATGGCCGCCGCAGCCGGCACCCTCGACTTCATCATCGACACGGTCTCGGCCAAGCACGACCTCAACGCCTACGTGAACACCCTCACCCGCGAGGGGACGATCTGCATGGTGGGGGTCTCGCCGGAGCCGCTCGACACTCCGTTGATGGGGATGGTCTTCGGCCGCAAGGCGATCGCCGGGTCATTGATCGGCGGAATCAAGGAGACCCAGGAGATGCTCGACTTCTGTGGCGAGCACGGGATCACCGCCAAGATCGAGACGATCCCGATGCAAGGCGTCAACGACGCCTGGGAGCGGGTGATGAAGAGCGACGTGAAGTATCGCTTCGTGATCGACATGGCGTCGCTGAAGTAACTGGCCAGAGCCCTGGTCCCGCGCTCAAATGCGGCGCGGCGGACGGCTCCCACGTTCGCGATCGAATCCTCGGGTCCGGCCCGCCCCTCGAGTCCGCCCGCCAGCGGGCGGCTCGTCTCGGGACGGGCCCGCACTGCGTGCTCGGGGACCCTCGGGGTGTCGCTCGCGCACTTGAGGAGCCGTCCGCCGCGCTGCTTCACGCCTGAACCTGTGATCCCCCGCACTGCGTGCTCGGGGACCCTCGGGGTGTCGCTCGCGCACTTGAGGAGCCGTCCGCCGCGCTGCTCGCAGGGTCTCGGCTTGATCAGCTCGACTGCGGGCTGGTCACTCCTGCCACGGGTTGCGGAGCGGGGTGACCTGCTCCAGCGGGTCACCCCGCTCGAGCCGACGGATCACTTCCCGGAACTGCTGCTGGACGACCTCGTCAGTGATGCCGCGATCGAGGTGCTTGAGCGGTTCGGCGAAGGCGCGGATGGCATCCTCCCGGCGACCGAGCCGGAGATAGGCGTTGCCCAACTCGAGTCCTGACGGCGCGGAAAACGGCACCTCGGCCACCACCTCTTCGAGCTTGGTGGCGACGAGCTCCCAGTCGGTTCCCTGCTCGACATAGATGTAGCGCAGGACGCGGTTCTCCATCGCCCAAGCCCGGTTGTCCGGGCTGACCTGGGTCCCCTCCCAGATGGTGGCCGCGCCCAGCCGCGCCCGCAGGCGGAGCTCCCGGAACACCTCGGCGGGATCCCAGTCCCACTGGGGGAAGGGGAGCTCGTCGGTCGGGGTGTAGATGAAGAAGCCGTGGTAGATGCCCGCCACGTTGGAGTCGGTCAGGGACTCGACCCGGCGGCGGAAGTTGAGCCCCAGGGCCTTGGCTTCCTGCTCGGGGAGCCAATAGGTGGCGGAGTAGAGCGGCAGGCCGGTCGGGGCGATCACCGAGTCGTGGTAGGCGGCGATCTCGTAGGCCCGCTGGCCGAGATCGACTCCCTCGTCATCGAACAGATAAGGTGCCCCGTCGGCGCCTCCGACGATCTCGTTGTGGTACTCCCAGAGTCGTGGTGTCCGGAGGGTCATCGCCGCGGTGGTTGCCAGCAACAGGGCGGCGATCGCGCCCCAGCGGACGGCGTCGAGTCGGTGGGCGGCCTCCACCACCGCCCCAGCCAGGATCGCCATCACCATCACCACCGGCAGGGCGTGACGCACCCCGGCATAGGACCCCTGCGAACCGAGCAGGGTGATGAAGTAGGCGGTGCCCATGGCGATCACGGCTCCCCCGGCGAGGGTTGCCGCGCGTCCGAGCCGCAGCCGACGGACCGCCACGACGCCCGCGGCACTCATCGCCATCAGCGCCAGGGGAACCTTGGTGACGAGGAACGACGGCCAGGTGTACCACGGCGGCCCGCCCGAGACCGAGCGCCCCCAGAGGAAGACCTCGTTGTCGCCGCGGCCCTCGACTCCGGCGCGGATGGTGTCGACCAGCCCCCAGAGATACGAGCGGGGGAGGATGGTCCAGCGATCGAGGAAGCCGATCACCTCGCGGTGGAGGGGGGAGTGCAGCTCGGCGAGCTTGTCGGCCAGCGGACGGTTGAAGCCGTCGCTGCCGTCGGCGCCGGCGTGGAAATGAAAGCCGTACCATGCCCAGAGCACCCCGACGGCGATCCCCACCACGACCGACAGCTGGGCCGCCCGGGTGAGCAGCAGCCGGAAGCGAGGGGTGGGTTCCGCGCCCCAGCCGGCCGGCCGCAGGGCCTGCACGGTGGCGACAATGGTGGTGAACAGGCCGATCCCGAGCAGGCCACCGAGCGCCGAGTGCTTGGTGGCCATCGCCATTCCCATCGCCGCACCGAGTCCCGCGACCCAGCGCCACTGCCAGCGGTCGACGAGCATTCCCGCCGCCAGCGCGCTGAGGAGCAGGGTGAGCGCCACGGGGAGGTCGGTCATCACCACCGGCATGTGCGCGCCCACCGTGGGCTCCAGCGCCAGGAACGCCGTGGTGCCGATCGCCCAGCCCAGTCCCAGTGTGCGCCAGGTCATCAGAGCCACGCCCAGCAGCAACAGCGTCGAGAGGAGGTACATCGACCGGCGGGCCGCCTGCTGGGCGGCGCGGAAGTCGTTCTCGGCGAAGAAGGTCTCCTCCACCATCTGGCGCTCGGCGTCCTTCTCGGCCAGTGGGGCCTTGGCACGGAGGGTGAAGTCGCCGGGCATCATGGCCCCGACCCAGCGCTTGACCAGCGGCGGGTGCTCGGGGTTGAGGCGATAGTCGCCGGTGCGCTGGTACTCGACGCCCGCGACGATGTGCCACGGTTCGTCGGGGGTGACCGAGTCGAGGCGGGTCCCCGCGCTCGACCGCCAGGCCGCCCCGGCCACGAGCAGCAGCAGGATCAACGTGCCGGCGAGGGTCGACCGATGGGTCGGCGGGTCGGGAGCGCGCATGGAGGGCCTTGAGGGGGACCGCGGAATCTAGGCGCGGCGCGCGGGTCGCGCGTGGCTCGGCTTCGGTGTGGTGCGACACTCCGTCGGCCGCACCCCCTGCGCTCGGGGAAGCTGTCGTGGTCGCCTCAGGCCACCGGCATGCTCCACGGATTGACGTCCGTGTGGTATGGTTCGGTCAGGCACTCCATCGGAATCCCCAGATGATACGCTCCTCGCTCGCCACCACACTCCTCGCTGCGCTCCTGGCCGGGTCGCTCCCGGCCCAGGACGCTCGCTCTGGCCTCCGCCTCGACGCGCCGATCGCCCGCTGGGACGAGGCGATCCCCGTCGGTAACGGCATCCTTGGCGGGCTCCTCTGGGGCGGCGACTCCACCCTCCACCTCTCACTCGACCGCGGTGACCTCTGGGACGAGCGGACGCCGGAGATCTTCAGCGACTCGCTCTGGACCTGGAAGGGGATGCAGGCGCTGGTGGCGGCGGGCAACATGACCCGTTTCCACGAGCTCTTCGACCAGCCGTACGATCGGCTGCCGTATCCAACCAAGCTCCCTGCCGGGCGCCTGGAGCTGGTGTGGAGCGGTCACACGGTCGACCGCTTCGAACTCAACCTGGAAGTCGCCGAGGCGTGGGCGATCGATGGGACCGACACGCTCAAGGTGGTGGCGCTGGCGGAGCTCGAGGCCCTGCTGATCCAAGCACCTGATGAGGTTCGCTTCGAGCTGGTCCGGCCGAAGGGACTCGCCCGGCTCGGGGATGTCGGAGGGACTGGACAACGGACAGTGGTTCCGGGCAACGGCGTGGTGGCGGATTGGTTCTCCGCGCGCGTGGCCGGCACGGAGTACTCAGCGGGGGTCTACCGCGCGGTCAATCGTGACTCCACCTACCTGGCGACGGTGGTTCGGGACGCCGACTACGGTGCCGAGGGTCCACCCGACGTGCTGCGACGCCTGATGGAGCTTCGCGGTCGGGGCTGGCTCGCCGCGGTCTCCCCCCACCGCGCCTGGTGGCGTGACTTCTGGGCGACCTCCTCGATCACCCTTCCCGATTCGGCGCTACAGGCCCACTACGACCTGGTCAAGTACTTCTACGGCTCCGCTGCCCGTCGCGGCGCACCCCCGATGCCGTTGCAGGGAGTCTGGACTGCCGACGAAGGCGGATTGCCACCGTGGAAGGGCGACTACCACAACGACCTGAACACCCAGATGACCTACCTCGCCGCCCACGCCGCGGGACTCGATGACGCGGTCGAGGGCTGGCTCGAATTCCTCGAGGCGCGACTGCCGGAGTTCCGTCGCTTTGCGCGCGAGTTCTACGGGGTGGATGGCGCGGTGATCCCCGGGGTGATGACCCTCTCTGGCAAGCCGATGGGCGGCTGGGGGATGTACTCGCTCTCGCCCACCAACGGCGCCTGGGTGGCGTTCTCGTTCTGGAAGCAGTGGCGGATGACGGGCGACAGCGCCTTCCTCGCGGAGCGGGCCTATCCGTTCATGAGCGAGGTCGGCACCGCGCTCAAGCAACTGTTGATCGAGCAGGAGGATGGGCGGTTGCTCCTACCGCTCAGCAGTTCACCCGAGATCCATGACAACTCGATCGAGGCCTTCCTCACTCCCAACTCCAACTACGACCAGGCGCTGATGCGCTGGTTGTTCGGTGCGTTGCGTGAGATGGCAGGTGAGTTGGGGCGGGCCGGTGAGGCGGCGGAGTGGGCTCGGCTGGCCGCGGCACTCGGGCCACTGCACCTCGACCCCGAGGTCGGCTCGCTCGCCTTCTCGGCCGACGAGAGTTATCGCGCCTCACACCGGCATTTCAGTCATGCGATGGCCATCCACCCGCTGGGGATCCTTGCCGCGACCGATAGTGCCATCG
>JAHEFN010000011.1 GCA_024640185.1 Gemmatimonadota bacterium
TTCAACCAGATGGTGCGCGACGGCCGGGTGAGCGCCCCGATCGTCATTGGCCGCGACCATCTCGACGCCGGCAGCGTGGCCTCGCCGTATCGCGAGACCGAGGCGATGAAGGACGGCTCCGACGCGGTGAGCGACTGGCCGCTGCTCAACTTCGCGGTCGGGGTGGCGAGCGGCGCCGGTTGGATGTCGTTCCACCACGGTGGCGGCGTGGGCATGGGCTATTCGCAACACGCCGGGCTGGTGGCGGTGGCCGACGGCAGCGACGAGGCCGAGCAGCGCCTCGGGATGTGCCTCGTGAATGATCCTGCGATGGGGGTGATCCGCCACGCCGATGCCGGGTACAACAAGGCCCTCGACGTTGCCAAGACGCGAGGGCTGGACCTGCCGTCGATCGACTGAGGTGGCTTAGGGCGTTTCCTGTCGCTGCAGCTCGGTGAGCCGCTCCCGCACCGAGGTCACCGTCGGCTGTAGCTCGGGGTCAGCATCGCGCCAGCGGTTGACGAACTTCCCGTACATCTCGATCGCCTTGGTGGTCTCGCCCTTCGCATCGTAGAGCTCGCCGAGGCGGCGTTCGACGGTCGCCAGCGCGTACGGGTCGACCTGCAATCGGGGGAGTCTGGGGAGCGCCACATACTGCTCAAGCCAGGCCCGCGCCGAGTCGGGTTGGTTCATCGCGTCGAAGCTCCGTGCCCCAAGGAAGAGCACCCATGGCGCCCCATCCCATCTCCTGCCGTCCTCCGCGACCAATGCGGCACGGTAGTGGGCAATCGCGCCCGGATGGTCACCCAGAGCCCCGGCGATCGCCGCCTCGACCAGATGGCGAAATGATGCGCTGCTCGGCGCCCCGGCCGCCGGAGACTCCACCTCGAATGCGTCGAGCACCTCCCGCGCGCGTCGCCCGGCACCCGCCAGCGCCAGCAGCGCGGCCGCCTCGGTGTAGGGGCGCAACACCGGAGGTGCCTCCTGCCACAACCGGGAACCGAGGGCGGCCTCGGCCAGCCTGAGTGCCACATCCCCATCACCGAAAATGAGCAGCGATGCCCAGGCGCTGTCGAGCGCCGGCAAGGCGAGCACCGCTCCCCGGGCAGCCAGGATCCCACGCACTGCGTCCAGCGAACCCTGACCGACCCCCACTTCGCCCGATTCGAGGTGGTTGGCGGGCCCCAATGGTGCGACGAGCAGGCGCATCCCGACGGGGCCGTCCGCCATGATCGCCCGGTAATTGCTGTCACCGACCTCGAACCGGTCCTCGGCCCAGGTGAGGAACAGTTCACCGAGTCGCCACCCCGAGGACCCGGGGGCGAGGGCACCGGATGCGGTCAACGAGTCCAGCATGGCCCGGGCCTCCGCCAGGCGACCGTCGATCGCCAAGGAGAAGAGGGCAAAACCCGGGGAGTGTTCGAACGTCTCTCGTGCCAGGTGGCGCCGGGCAAAGGACTCGGCGCTGTCGCCTTGCCCACGCCTGTCGTAGAGACCCGACAGATTGGACAGGGCGATCGAGTTCGTGCTGTCGACACGAAAGAGGGAGAGGTAGGCCTCCACCGCCGCGCCACGATCCTGTGCCGCGCTGTGGAACTGGTAATAGGACCCCTCGGCTGCGTAGCGTTCCCGGTCGGGGAGTCGGTCGGAGTACCGGAACGCCATCTCCAGCGCGCTGTCCCTGGCAGCGATCGAGCCAGAGCCGTTCTGCAGGGCAACGGCAATCTTGCGCCACGCGAGGGCGAAGGTGGAGTCGAGCGCCACCGCGGCTCGACCCTCGGCGACCGCGCCATCGTACTCCCAGGCGACGTCGTTGAGGTACGCCGCCCGGGTGTAGTGTTCGAGCGCGGGGAGCGAGGCCGTCGTGGCGCGCTCCAGCGGGATCGACTGGGCCACGGCGCGGAGCGACTCGCCGACCTTCGAGCGAAGCCGGCGGGCCAGCTTGTCGACCACATCAAGCACCTCGGTCGGGCCATCAGCGGTGCCGGGAAACGCCGCGAGCACCGATCCGTCGGCCGCACTGGTCAGTTCGAGCGTGATGGCGAAGCCATTCGTCCCGGCGCGAGTGAGTCGCCCACCGAGGATCGCCTTGGCCCCGGCCCGCTGGGCGACCTCCTGTGCCAGCTCGTCGGTGAGGGTGGTGCTGCGGTCGCGTTCCATTTCGGAGAGCAGCCCGGCCACCTCGGACGGATCGACCAACCGGATGGACCGCGACTGCGACATCGCCTCCCTGAGCGCGACCCCGACCACCGCCGCGAAGGCGGTGTCGTCGTCGATCGCGGAAAGCGAGGCGAGCACCACCCGATCGTCGGCCGCCATCTGCCCCGAGGCGAAGAGTGAGGCCGCGGGCCCGATCCCCAACGAGCGCATCAGCATGAACGCCGCGATCACCAACGCGAAGCCGCCCATCGCGAGCATCCCGCCGCGAGCGGTGCGCCGCCAGGTCAGGTGGGGGCTCGCCTTGAGGGCCATCGTGGTCATCGTCCCCGATGGCATGGCCAGCGAGCCGCCCGGCGTCATCGTGGGCGTGGCGGTGGCCACCTTGAAGGCGGTCCGCCGCACCCAGCCGGTCAGCAGCAACGCCGGCAAGCCGAGCCCCATCACGACGAGCGACCCGGGGACCACCCATTCGGGGAGGCCAATGCCGACGGTGGCGGCCTTGGCGAGGATCCACGCCGCCAGCGTCGCCACGCCCCAGAGGGCCACCGCCTTGGGCAGTGACCCGGGACCCTCGAGCGCGCCCGTGGGGTGGCTGCTGGTGCCCATCGCCTCGAGTACCGTCGCAACCTCACTCGCCGACTGGGGGCGGCGTTCGGGCTCCTTCTCCAGCAACCGCCCAACCAGCTCGGCCAGCGGTGGTGGGCAGTCGCGCCGGAGCCCACCGACGGCTGGGGGCGCCTCGGAAAGGTGTGCCGCCAGCATCTTCTGTGGGGTGCGGTCGGCAAACGGCAGCCGGCCGGTGAGCAGCTCGAACGCCATCGCCCCGAGCGAATAGAGGTCGACCCGGTGGTCGAGGTCGGGGTCGCCGGCGACTTGCTCCGGAGCCATGTAGGCCGGGGTCCCGATCGAGGTGCCGACCTGCGTCAGGGTGCCGCCGGGAGCGGCGGTGCGTGAGGCCGAGAGCGCCTTCGCAATCCCGAAGTCGGTCACCACCGCAGTGCCGCCGGAGAGCAGCACGTTGTCGGGCTTGATGTCGCGGTGGACGATGCCGCGCGCATGGGCGTAGGAGAGCGCCTTGGCGACGTCGCGAAGGATGGAGGCCACCTCGCCGATCGGCAGGGTCCCCTCCGCGAGCCGCTGGCGGAGCGACTCTCCCTCGACGAACGGCATCGTGAAGTAGGGCAGCGCGCCGACGCGACCGGCCGCCAGGACCGGGACGATGTTGGCCTGCTGCAGCGAGGCCGCGAGGAGGATCTCGCGCTCGAATCGCTCGGCGTTGAGCCCCTCGGAAAGCTCCGGACTCAGCACCTTGATGACCACCCGACGCGAGAGCCGGACCTCCTCGGCGACGAACACCCTGGACATCCCCCCACCGCCGAGCTCGCGCTCGATGGCAAAGGCATCACCCAGATGCTGCTGGAGCTGCTCGCGGAGGTCCAAGGAGGGTCCAAGTAGTGAGATCGGGAAGATCGGAAGGCAACCTACAGTTTACGCGGCCCCGGCGGGCATCGCCAGCATCTGCCACCCGCTTCGATGCGCACCGGAACCCGAATCGAGAGGCCGGTGTTTCCAAGGAGGTGGCATCGAGCCACCGCCGGGCGTACCCTACCAGTCCGCCGCCGCCACCCCCGAACTCCCGGACAGCAGCCGCCGCCTCCCATGACCTCCATCTCACCGCCCAGCCATCGGGATGCCCACCGCGGCCCGAACGCCGCCGCACCCTCACTCGCCGACCGCTTCGGTGCGGTGCGCCGCTGGACTGCCGCCCTCGCCGAGCCACTGGAGGTCGAGGACTGCGTGGTCAGCTCGATGCCGGACGTCTCGCCCACCAAGTGGCACCTCGCGCACACCACCTGGTTCTTCGAGACGTTCGTCCTCGCGGAGCACGCCCCGGCCCATCAGCCCGTCGACCCCAGCTACGCCTTCCTGTTCAACAGCTACTACGTCCAGGCCGGCGAACGACATTGCCGCGCCCAGCGTGGTCTCGCGACCCGACCGACATTGGCGCAGGTCCTTCATTACCGCCGTCAGGTGACCGAGGCCGTCCTCGACCTGCTCGAGAGGGTCGGCCATGATCCCGACCACCCGGTGCATGCGCTGGTCGAACTGGGGATCCATCACGAGCAGCAGCATCAGGAACTGCTGCTCACCGACATCAAGCATGTCCTGTGGACCAACCCCCTGCGACCCGCCTATCGGGCGCGGCCGGAGGAGCCCATTCGCGACCTCGCCCCACTCGAATGGATCGACGTTCCGGAGGGAGTCCACCAGGTCGGGTTCGCCGGCGACGGGTTTGCCTACGACAACGAGTCGCCCCGCCACCGGATCTTCCTCGAGCCGTCGCGGTTGGCCAACCGGCTGGTGACCAATGGTGAGTATCTGGCCTTCATCGACGACAACGGCTATTCCCGACCGGAGCTCTGGCTTTCCGCCGGCCTCGCGACGGTAGAGGATGAGCAGTGGGTGGCGCCGCTCTACTGGGAGCGCACCGGCCGCGGCTGGACGGAGTTCACCCTCGCTGGCAGCCATCCCCTCAAACTCGATGACCCGGTCTGTCACTTGAGCTACTACGAGGCCGATGCCTACGCCCGCTGGATCGGCAAGTCGTTGCCCACCGAGGGTGCCTGGGAGGTCGCCGCTGCGGGGATGCCGGTCGAGGGACACTTTGTCGAGTCCGGACGGCATCATCCCGCCGCCGCCCTCACCGGGAGCGGGCTCACCCAGCTCTATGGCGACCTCTGGCAGTGGACCCGCAGCTCCTACCTCGGGTACCCCGGCTATCGGCCAGCGAGCGGCGCCATCGGCGAATACAACGGCAAGTGGATGGCCGACCAATGGGTGCTGCGCGGCGCCTCCTGTGCGACCCCGGCAAGCCACGCCCGTCACACCTATCGCAACTTCTTTCCCTCCGCGACAAGGTGGCAGTTCGCCGGCATCCGCCTGGCTGAGGAGTCGTGAGCACACCAACCCGGTATGGCCATTCGCGGCGAGAGGCGCCGATCACCGCCCCCCCGAGAAGCATGCGCGAGGAGGTGTTGGCCGGGCTGCGTGCACCCCGCAAGGCGTTGTCACCGAAGTTCTTCTACGATGCCCGCGGCGCAGCGCTCTTTGAGCGGATCACCACACTCGAGGCGTACTACCCGACACGGAGCGAGCTCGCGATCCTCGAGGCGCGGGTCGGCGAAATCGCGGCACTCGCGGGACCCGCCGTCGCCCTGATCGAGTATGGCAGTGGTGCTGGCCAGAAGGTGCGGCTTCTTCTCGATGCCCTCGATGCACCCGTCGCCTACGTCCCGATCGACATCTCGGGCGAGCAGCTGGAGCGAGTCGCCGCCTCACTACGGGACGACTATCCGCAGGTCGACATCCACCCATACCGCGCCGACTACACCCGGCCACTCGAGCTGCCACGATTCCCGATGGCCCGCCGCCGCGTGGCATTCTTTCCGGGCTCCACGATCGGGAACTTCGAGCCGACGGCCGCGGCGGGGTTCCTCCGTCGCGTCCGACGAAGCGTCGAGGACAATGGCGCCATGATCATCGGGGTGGACCGACGGAAGGACCCCGCGGTCCTCGAGCGAGCCTACAATGACGAGGCCGGGGTGACGGCGGCCTTCAACCTCAACCTCCTGACCCGCCTCAACCGGGAACTCGGAGCCACCTTCGACCTCGCGCAGTTCCGACATCAGGCCGTCTTCAACGACGAGGCCTCCCGGATCGAGATGCACCTCGAGTCCTTGACCGACCAGGTCGTGACCGTCGCCGGAGTGGCCATTTCGTTCCGGGCGGGGGAGACGATCTGGACCGAATCCTCCTACAAGTACGACCTGCCCCGACTTGAGCAGCTGGCCACCGATGCCGGTTTCCGCATCGACCAGCTCTGGACCGATCCAGACCAGCGCTTTTGGGTGGGATTCCTGGCGGCTGCCCCGGCCGACCACTAGGCCTTCGAGGCCATTCGGGAACCGCCCCACCCGTTCGTGGCACACCGTGCAGTAGATTTGCTGCTGTGACCACCACCACCCTGATCACCGGCATCAGCCAACTGGCGACCCCGCCCACTCCCGGTCCGCGGCGTGGCGCGGCGATGGGCGACCTCCTCCAGATCGACGATGCCGCCATCGCCATCGTCGGGGCATCGATCGATTGGGTCGGTCCCCGTCAGGAGTGGACTGGGCGAACCGACCGCGAGATCGACCTGCAGGGCCGAGCGGTCATCCCCGCCCTGACCGATCCGCACACCCACGCCGTCTGGGCCGGGGACCGCTACCGGGACTTCGAGGCCCGCACTCAGGGCGCGTCGTACGAGGCAATCCTCGCCGCCGGCGGAGGGATCCGCAGCACGGTGCGAGCGACCGCCGACGCGGCCGTCACGACCTTGACGGCACTGGCCGCGCCCCGAGTCGCGGCCCTGGTCGCCAGTGGCGCGGCAACCATCGAGGTGAAGAGCGGCTACGGCTTCGACCCCGACGCCGAACTGCGATCGCTCGAGGCGATTGCCGCACTCCGGGCGACGACCGCCGCCCGCATCATGCCGACCCTCCTGATCCACCTGCCTCCCGAGAACCTCGCCGATCGACCGGCATACCTGCGGGCCGTCTGTGAGGAGTTGATCCCCGAGGCAGCCCGACAGGGGCTCGCGGCCGCGGTCGATGTCTTCATCGAACGCGAGGCGTGGAGTCCCGATGATGCGGTGACCATCTTCGCCGCCGCCAAGATGGCTGGCCTGCCGATCAAGGCTCACGTCGACCAGTTCCATGCCATCGGCGGCGTGGCGGCGTGCGTTGCCCATGGGGCACTCTCTGTCGACCACCTCGAGGCGAGTGGCGATCTCGAGATCGCCCTCCTCGGCAGCAGCGACACGATCGCAACCCTGTTGCCGGGGGTGACCCTGCACCTCGGCATCACCGCCGCTCCAGGTCGTCGCCTGATCGATGCCGGTGCCATCGTCGCCGTCGGCACTGACCTTAACCCTGGCTCGTCACCGCTCTTTTCGACCCAGCAGGCGATGGCGTTGGCGGTGCGACTCAACGGCCTGAGCCCGGCCGAGGCGCTGACCGCCGGGACGGCAAACGCCGCAGCAGCACTTGGCTTCAACGATACCGGTGCGCTGATCGCCGGCTCGCGAGCCGACCTGCTGGTGCTCGCCGACCAGGATTGGCGTTCGGCAGTCTGGACCCTCGGCGCCTCCCCGATCGAGCGACTCTTCATCGCAGGACAGGAGATGCAGCAATGAGTGAGGGATGGGTGATGGTCGGCGAGCCACTCTCGATCGCCGATGTGGTTCGTGTCGCGCGCGATGGCTTCCCCGCGACCCTCGCGTCGTCGGCACGGGAGCGGATGCGTGAGTCCCGCCAATATATCGAACGGCTGGTGGCCGAGGGACGGACGGTCTACGGCGTCACCACCGGATTCGGCAAGCTCGCCTCGGAGCGCATCGCACCGGAAGATGTCCGTCAATTGCAGCGCAACCTCATCGTCTCCCACGCCATGGGTGTGGGCGAACCGATGCCCACCGAGGTGGTGCGGGCGATGCTGCTGCTCCGGGCCCAGTCACTTGCCCAGGGGAACAGTGGCATTCGGATCGAGGTGGTCGAGTTGTTGCTGCAGCTGCTCGACCGGGGGGTGCATCCGATCGTGCCATCGCAGGGATCCGTCGGCGCCAGCGGTGACCTCGCCCCACTGGCCCACATGGCCCTCACCCTGATTGGGGAGGGTCATGCCGAGCACCGCGGTGCGGTGTTGGAGTCGGCGGAAGCCCTCGAGGCGGTGGGACTCGAGCCGGTGGTGCTCGAGGCCAAGGAGGGACTCGCCCTCATCAACGGCACCCAGGCGATGACGGCGATCGGCGCCCTCACCATCCATGATGCCCGCGAAATGGTGCGTGCCGCCGATATCGCAGCCGCGATGTCGCTCGAGGCCCTCCGGGGTACCAGGTCCCCCTTCGATCACCGGGTGACGCAGATCCGCCCGCATCCCGGGGCGATCCGTGCAGCCACCAACATGTTGACCCTCTCGGCCGACTCGCCGATCCACGCCTCCCACGCCGACTGCGAGAAGATCCAGGACGCCTATTCGCTGCGCTGTGTCCCCCAGGTGCACGGGGCGTCACGGGATGCCATCGAGCATGTTGCCGAGGTGATCACCCGCGAGGTGAATGCCGTCACCGACAACCCGCTTGTCTTCGCCGAAGACGACTTGGTCATCTCGGCGGGCAACTTCCATGGTCAACCGGTGGCGGTCGCGATGGACTATGCCAAGATCGCCATCGCGGAGCTGGCGAACATCGCGGAGCGGCGGGTGGAGCACATGTTGGATCCCGCCGTGAGTGGCATGCCGGCCTTCCTCGCCCACCAAGGCGGACTGCACTCTGGATTGATGATTTCGCAATACACCGCCGCCTCGCTGGTCAGTGAGAACAAGGTCCTGGCACATCCAGCCTCCGTTGATTCCATCCCGACCTCCGCCAACCAGGAAGACCATGTCTCGATGGGCACCATCGCCGCCCGTCAAGCGGCAATGATCCTCCAGAACAGCTGGTGGGTGCTGGCCGTCGAGGTGCTGAACGCCACGCAGGCCCTCGGGTTCCATGCGCCACTGGTTCCCGGCCCAGCGGTGGGTGCCGCCGTGCGAACGGTGCGTGCTGTGGTGCCGCCGCTTGACGCCGACCGGATCATGACCGGCGACCTGGCCGCGGTGCGTGAGCTGCTGGTCGACGGCTCGTTGCGGGAGGCGGTCGAAGCCGCGGTGGGCGAGCTGCGGTAGACGAGAGACGAGAGACGAGAGACGAGAGACGAGAGACGAGAGACGAGAGACGGCCGAATGTAGTACTCTGCCGATGGACAGCGGGACCAACCGGTTTCCCTTCCCCCAGGAGTGTGCCGTGCGCTGCTTCTCCACCGCCCGTGCCACCTGCTCAGCGGCATTGTGCCTGACCGTCCTGCTTGCCACCACTGGCTGCGCGAGCTGGCGGCCGATCGAGCCGACGCCGGGAGCGGTGCCCCGCACCTATCCTGAGGGGGAGGTGTTGCGACTGACGATGGGTGACGGCCAACGAGTCGAGCTTCGAGTCAGCGCCGTGACGGCCGACTCGCTTTTCGGGTCGCTCAGGTTCCGCCCCGACTCCACCCTGGCGATCGCCCGGATCGCAGTTCGCCACACCGAGCGGTTCCAGGCACGTGACGGTGGGTCGATCGCCCTGGTGGTGGGAGGGGTCCTGGTTCTCGGTCTCGTCGCCGCCATCGCCATCGTCGGGAGTGGCGGGTTGCCCGTCTTCAGCGATCAGTGAACCGGTGACCCGAACCGTGGACGACACTGGGGCACGACCGGCTTGGCAGCCAGGGAACATCCAATGAGGAGCGATCCATGAAGCACCTGAACCTGAGGCCCGTTGCAGTCCTGCTCCTCGCCGCTCCCCTCTCCGCCCAATCCCTCCAGCAACGCACCGACTCGGTCTTCTCCCGTTTCATGGGCGGTCCCGGGTGTGCCGTGGAGGTCCGCCACGGCGATGCCATCCTGGCCCGCGGCGGCTACGGACTGGCCGACCTCGAGTGGGGCACCTCGATCACCCCGGAGACCATCTTCGAGGCCGGCTCAGTCTCCAAGCAGTTCGTTGCCGCCTCGATCCTGCTGCTCGAGGCGCGCGGTGTGCTCTCGCTCGACGACGATCTCCAGCAGTGGTTCCCCGAGATCCCCCGCTACGACCATCCGATCACCATCCGCCATCTGCTGCACCACACCAGTGGCTTGCGGGATTGGGGCGCCGTGGCGGGCCTCGCCGGCTGGCCGCGCGCCACGCGGGTCCACACCCACGACGACGTGCTGGCCATTGCCGCCCGACAGCTCGGACTCAACCACGATCCCGGCGCGCAGTTCTCCTACACCAACACCGGCTACAACCTGATGGCGATGCTTGTCGATCGGGCGACGCATCGCTCGCTCGCCGATTTCACACGGGAGGAGTTCTTCGAACCGCTCGGCATGGGCAGCACCTCGTGGCGGGACAACTTTGCCCGCGTGGTGCCGGGCCGAGCTCAGGCCTACACCAGGGCGGGTGGCGCCTGGTACCTCGAGATGCCGTTCGAGAACGTCCACGGCAATGGGGGGTTGCTCACCACGGTCGGCGACCTGCTCACCTGGACCGATGCGCTGGTCGATGGGCGGATTGGCACCCCGAACATCAGCACCCGGATGCGGGAGATGGGACTCCTCAACGATGGAACGCCCTCGGGCTACGGCGGTGGCCTTTTCCTGACACCGGTGCGCGGGGTGCCCGCCGTCCGTCATACCGGCGCCACCGCCGGCTACCGGGCGGTGCTCTCGTGGTGGCCGACGCAGGACCTTCGCTCGGCGATCCTCTGCAATACCGTCACCGGCAATCCGAGTCCGTTGGAATTGGCGCTATTGGAGGGATCACTGCCATTCGCGTCGACCGGCCCTCCCGAGCGACCCACACCTCCGGAGCCGTTCGTCCTCGATCCTGCCCGCTATGGGGAGTTCGTGGGTGAGTTCCGCAGCGACGAGGTCGATGGCACCATGCGGATCCGGATCCAAAACGGCCTGCTGACCGTCTCGCGCCGCGATGGCGACTCCGGCTCGCCGCTGCGGCCCTTGGCAGAAGACCGGTTTGCCGGGCCCGGCGGATCGACGTTGCAGTTTGCGCGAGACGAATCCGGCCGGGTGGTAGACTTGCTGGTGTCGGTCTCCCGGGCCCTCAACGTCCCCTTTGTGAAGGTACCGTAGCCACGCCGCCGGCCTGACCATGCTCGTCACTGGGTGGGTCGACCGACCTTCCTGTTGAAGGACCTCAATGCGGAATCACACCATGACTCGCCTGCTCTCCGTCGTCCTCACCGCCCTGCTCGCCTGTGGTGGTGAGCCCAATCCGGTCATCCCCCCACCACCACCGCCGCCGCCAGCCAACTCGGCGCTCCGCATCGCGTTCCTGGGCAACTCTCTCACTGCGACCTTCGGCGTCCCTTCGATGGTGGCGGAATTTGCCGTGCAGGGAGGGGCGCTGCGCCCGGTGATCAGCGTGTCATCGCCCGGGGGCTTCGGGTTGGAGGACCACTGGGCCTATCCACAGAGTCGGCTGATCTTCGAGAACAGCGAGATCGACGTGCTGGTGATGCAGCAGGGCCCCTCCACGCTCGATGCGAGCCGTGAGAACCTGATCCTCTGGTCCGCCACGATCCGAAATCACATCACCAAGGCCGGTGTCCGCTCGGGGCTCTTCGTGGTTTGGCCGCCTGAGGGCAGCAGCCTCGGGGCGACCATCGCCAACTACACCACCGCGGCCCAGACCAACGACTTGGCGCTCTACCCGGCAGGCCAGGCATGGCGTGAGGCGTGGCGCCTCGACCCGGCGATTCCCCTGTACAGTTACGATCGGTTCCACCCCTCACGCACCGGGGCGATGCTGGCGGCGATGACCATTGCCGCAACGATCTTTGACCAGGACGCCAACGAGTACACCAACCTCTTCCCGCTCTTCGTGCCGGAATCCGACATGCCGACCCTGCGAGCGGCCGCGGCGTATGCCACCGAGCAGTACGGGGTGCGATGACCGAACCCCGCCTCACTCAGCGGCCCCCGGTGTTCCGCGCCCCGCCTCCGGTTCCCTCCAGGAGGAAGATCGCGGCGTCCACGGCCTCCCGGGTCCCCACCAGCGCCAACTGATCGGCCGGCTTCAGCACCTCCACCGCACTCGGGGCCGGAATCCCCTCCATGCCACGGGTGATGGCAAGGACCGTGGCGCCAGTGCGCCCCCGAAGCTCCAACTCACCGAGCGACTTCCCGACACAGAACTGCCCCCCTTCCACCACGAATCGCCGGGGCTTGCCGATCCCCGGCAGCAGGTGAGTTGCCGTCGCCATCCGGTTGATCTGATACTCGTTGGTCTGCTCCACCGACCATTCCGCGGTCAACGCCTCCGGTGGCAGGGATTCTCGGAGGACGGCCAGGAGCACTTCGCTCCCGGCGCTGATGTGCCCCTGCAAGTCGGTGGCGCTCCGCCACGCGGCAAACGCCAACAGCGCGAGCACGGCGAAGAGCAGGATCGCCAGTTTGGCGGTCGGCAGGAACGGCTGACTGATCGCCAACACCGGCAAGCCCACCAGCAGCACGATGGCGATCTCCATGCTCACCACGAGGGCGCGGCGTGGGGCATTGGCAAGGTCGAGCCGTCCCGACTGCGGCAGGGCCAGACTCGCCAGCTGGTGCGAGAGGGCCCGAGCGACCCGAAAGATCCCGAACAGGAATGGAGCGCAGGCCAGCGCCACCCCGATGATCACGCCGATCCCCGTCGCGTCCGTCGACAGCCCCAGCCGATCGACGGCGAATTGCCTGATCGTCGGGCTACTCCGCGTGGCACCGATGATCAGGGCGAGCACCGCCAGGGCGTCGATCAGGAGCCACCAGGCCAACCGCCGGGCGCGGGCCGAGCCGCCAGGGTCCTTCGGAGCCGTCCGCAACTGGTCAACCCACGTGGCATAGAGGGTGGCATAGGTCTGTAGCGGACGAGGCAGCCGCCGGTCGAACGCCTTTGATGCGGTACCCGCCGAGCGAACCAGGTACGGCGTCGCGAGCGTCGTGATCGCGGAGACCGCCACCGCCACCGGATAGAGGAACTCCCCCACGACGCCCATGGAGAGACCCAGCGCGGCGATGATGAAGGAGAACTCGCCGATCTGGGCCATCGACATCCCCGCCCGGATCGAGGTCTGGGTCCCCTGGCCTGCCAGGAAGGCACCCGTCGACACCGACACGATCTTGCCGAACAGCACCACCACCGTCAGCACCACCACCGCACCCCAATGCTCGAGGATCAGGGCCGGGTCGATCAGCATCCCCACCGCCACGAAGAACACCGCGGCAAAGACATCCCGCACCGGGCGCACCAACTCCATCACCTGGTGGGACTTTCCTGATTCGGCGATCAGCGACCCGGCGATGAAGGCGCCCAGCGCCACCGAATAGCCGAGCTCGAGCGCCAGCAGGGCGAAGGCAAAGCAGAGTCCGATCGACGCCACGAGCGTGGTCTCACGCCGATTCAATCGCACGATGAAGCGCATCAACCTCGGCACGACCAGCAGCCCGGCAATGACCCAGATGGCCAGCAAACTCGCCAGGCGCAACACCGTGAACCCGAGCCCACCACCGGCGCCGACCGCACCGATGGTCGAGAGCCCTGCCAGGAAGAGCACCGCGGCGAGGTCCTCGACGATGAGGACCCCGAAGACCAGGTCGCTGAGGCGACGGCCCACCTTGGTATCCTCGAAGGTCTTGGCAATGATCGTGGTGCTTGAGATCGCCGTGATCGCCGCCGTGAAGAGGGCTTCTTCTGCGGTGAAGCCGAGCAGCCTTGCCGCGAGGAAGCCCAACCAGGCCATCACCGAAATGTCGACGATCGCAGTGAGGGCCGCGCTGCCGCCCACCCTGACCAGACGCCGGATCGAGAACTCCAATCCGATCGTGAACAACAGCAGGATGACGCCGAGTTCGGCGAGCACCTCGGTGGTGTGCACGTCGGCCACGATCGGCAGCAACGGGATGTGCGGACCAATCAGCAACCCGGCGACCAGGTAGCCGAGGATCACCGGCTGGCGGAGTCGCCCGAAGACCACCGTGGTGACGGCCGCCGTGCAGAGCACGAGGGCGAAGGTGATCAGGAAGCCGTGGTCGACAGACATCTCAGTCCCCAGTCTTCTCGGAAGACGCCACCCCGACCACTGGCGGCGAGATCGGCCGGGCGGCAATCGCCTCCCATGCCGCCTCGACGGTGGCGAGGGCGTGGGGGTGCCCGGCGGTCCACTCGCGCGACGCGACCCGCTCCACCGCCGAGGAGACCAAGGCCAGCCAGACCGATGCCCAGAGCTCCACGGCCCCCGCCCTGACGGTGCCCTCCTGCTTGCCCACGGCAATCATCTGCTGGATCCCCTGCCGGCATCCCTGGGCGGCCAGCCTGGAGGCCGCATCGAGTTCACCTTCGAGTCGCCACGACAGCAGCATTCGCATCCGGGCAGGATCGGTCTCCGCCGCCGTGAGCCAGCGCAGACCGAGGCGCCCGAGGCGGGCGCTGGTCTGACCCGGCCCCTCATTGACCTCGCGCGTCGCCGCCACCCCCCACGCCTGGACGTCCTGATAGGCGGCATTGAGCAGCACGTGCTTGCTGGCAAAATGGCGGTAGATGGTTCCCTCGGCCACGCCGGCGTGCTTCGCCAACACCGGGGTGGTGGTCGCGTGATAACCGCGGGAGGTGAACAAGTCCCTGGCAGCCTCGAGCAGGCGTTCGCGGGTGGTGGTGGCGGCCTCGGCCATCAGTCCTCAACGGGGGTCGGTGTGGGTCCGGTGGGGCGATTATCTTCGGCCCAGTACCAGAACGTGAACCACAGAGGATACTACCTGATGAAGATGCTTGTTCTCGGTGCCGGCCTGCAGGGCTGCGCCTGTGCCTTCGACCTGCTCCGCGATCCCGAGGTGACCCGGGTCACTCTCGCCGATCTCTACCCCGAGCAGATGGCCCGTTTTCTCTCGAAGCTGGGTGATCCGCGGCTCACGCCCGTCACCCTCGACGTGACCAACCACGAGGCGGTCCTCGAGGTGATGCAGGGGCACGACGCCGTCATGAGCGCCATCCCCTACTACTTCAATGGACCGATGGCACGACTCGCCCTCGAGGCCGGCTGTCACTTCGCAGACCTCGGGGGCAACACCGAGATCGTGATGGAGCAAAAGAAGCTCGAAGATGCGGCGCTGGCCAAGGGACTCTCGATCATGCCGGATTGCGGCCTCGCGCCGGGCATGGTGAACATCCTCGCCGCCGAGGGGATTCGACGCGTCGATACCGCCGACCGGGTCCGGATCTTCGTGGGTGGGCTCCCCGAGCACCCCGAACCGCCGCTCAACTACCAGATCGTCTACTCGCTCGAGGGTGCCCTCGACTACTACACGACGCCGTCGTGGATCCTGCGCGATGGCAAGCCGACGACGGTTGACGCCCTGAGCGAAATCGAGGCAATCACCTTCCCCGAGCCCGTGGGAACGCTCGAGGCGTTCCACACCGCCGGCGGGATCTCGACCATGCCCTTCAGCTGGCAGGACAAGGTCCGGGAGATGGAATACAAGACCCTTCGCTACCCGGGACACGTCGCCATCATGCGGCCCATTCGGGAGCTCGGACTCCTCAGCAAGGAACCGCTGAAGGTCAAGGGACAGACGGTAATCCCGCGCGACGTGTTCATTGCCACGGTCTCCCCGCAGCTGACCAAGCCTGAAGGCCACGACCTCGTGGCCCTGCGGATCTTCGTCAGCGGCACCAAGGACGGCAAGCCGAAGACCACCACGTTTGACTTGATCGACTACTTCGACGAAGCCACCGGCATTTCCGCGATGATGCGGACCACCGGCTACTCGCTGGCGATCACCGGGTTGATCCAGGCCCGCAAGCAGGTGCTACGGTTCGGGGTGACCACGCCGGACGAAGGGATGCCATACGACCGCTACGCGGCGGCGCTCAAGGAACGCGGCGTGGTGATTCGGGAGTCCTGACGAGAGACGAGAGACGAGAGACGAGAGACGAGAGACGAGAGACGAGAGACGAGAGACGAGAGACGAGAGACGAGAGACGAGAGACGATCCGAAGCTCGTCAGCATACGGCACGAAGCAAGGGCCGGACCCCTCATCAGGCGTCCGGCCCTTGTCGTGTGCACTCCCCGCCCATCGCTACCAGCTGAAGCCGCTCCCCACATACCAGCGGGTCTCGCCATCGCCGCCTGCGGCGGTGATGGTGAGCGTCGCCTGCCGCATGACCCGGAGCGCGACACCCCCGCCGGCACCAACCACCCAGTCGAGTTCGGGGAGGGTCTGGTTGCCGGCGCGGAGTTGCTTGACCCCGTCGACGAACGCCAACAGGGTCACCGCCCCCAACTCCCCGACATTGACCACGTCGAACCGCACCTCCGCCCCCGCGAAGGCGACGCCGTCGCCCTGCAGCTGGGAGGTGGCGAGCCCGCGGTGGGTCCGGTGTCCGCCGAGGATCGGGAACGGATCCTCCCACGCCGGGAACTCGATCGACGGTGCGATCTGGCCCATGGGCACGATGGCCTGCCGCCACCCCGCCCGCCCGCTGAGGCGCAACGGAAGGATCGGGTGGAGGTATCCGCGCGCCAGCGCGTACGCCGCATCGTAGCTCGGGCCGTCTCCTGCCGTCCCGGAGACCAGCCCGGCCTCCAGCAGGGCGCCGTTGTTGACCTCGTACTCTCGGTCGCGGAGGTCGATCACCAGCGCGCCGCGCACCGAGACGTCGGTCTGGTCGGTCGCGTTGCCCTCGATGTCCGGGCCGAAATCGTCGTTGCGCACCCCACCCCGGAGCGCCATGTGCACCCGACCGCCGATCCGCCGGGTGACGTCCACCCACGCCACGGCCCGGTCGCGGGAGAGGGCCCCATCGGGATCGCCGAACCGGGCGTCGTGGCCGACATCCGCCATCGCCTTCAGGCGCCAGCCGTCGGCCAGGGTGGGATTGGCGTAGGTGAGCCGTCCGAGCCACGAATCGCGGGTCGAGTAGCCGGCATCGACCGCCACCGACCTGG
>JAHEFN010000219.1 GCA_024640185.1 Gemmatimonadota bacterium
CCGTTCGTTTCCCGGCCCCGATTCAGTGATGCAGGCCCTGCTGGCACGGGACGGGTTCGCGGTGACCCGCTACCTCGGCGACTCGGCGATCCTCCACGCCGCCGACCAGCGGATCATCCTGTCGGGTGATGCCGCCACCGACCGTGACGGCTCGGTCATGGAGGCGCAGGAGATCATCTATGACGATCGTCAGTGCCAGCTGATCGCCTCCGGCGAACCGCAGATGTTCGACGAGGCCACCATCGCGATCGGGCGGGTCTTGCGGGTGAACACCTGTACCAAGCGTGGCGTCTTCGAGGAGGCCTTCACCACCTTCGATGAGATGGGGGCCAACTGGTTCGTGCGCGGCAACCTGGCCGTCGACTCGGCGGGGAAGCGGCTCTTCGCGGCCGGCAGCGAGTTCACCTCCTGTGACCTCCCCCTGCCGCACTATGAGTTTCGTGCCCGCAGCGTGAAGTGGGTGGCCGAGAGCTACCTGGTGGCCCGGCCGGCGGTGCTCTACGTCCGGGATGTCCCGCTCATCTGGCTGCCGTTCCTGTTCATGGACACCAAGCCGGGCCGTCGCTCAGGGATCCTGATTCCCCAGTTCGGGTTCAACGACATCGTCCGTCCGACCCGCGGGTACAACCGACAGGTGACCAATCTCGGCTACTACTGGGCCCCCAACGACTACCTGGACGTGACCGTCGGCTTCGACTGGTACGCCTCCCGCTATGTCCGCTATGGCGCGGCGTTCAACTACCGCTGGCTCAATCGATTCATCCAGGGCGGGGCCTCCCTCAGCCGACAGGTCGAGGTGGAGGGGAGTTCCAACCTCCAGTTCCTCTGGAATCACACCCAGCAGTTCAATGCCGCCACCTCGCTGCAGTTTGACATCAATTACGTCACCAATTCCCAGGTGCTCGGCAACAACTCCCTCGATCCCCTGCAGGTGACCCAGGAGATCCGCTCCAGTGTCTCGCTCAAGAAGCGGTATGCCTGGGGGAATGTGTCGCTGGGTGGCCGGCGGCAGCAGAGCGTCAGCGATGGCTCCGGAACGATGCAGTTCCCGTCACTGAGCATCCAGCCGTCGCCGATCGCCCTCGGGCGAAGCCTCACCTGGAGTCCCTCGGTCACCATGCTCAACGACATCGGGTTCAAGACACAGATTCCCGATCAGTTCATCGTGACCCACAGCGGCATCGACAGCCTCGAGGTCACCGGCAGCTCGCGCAACAGCTCGATCTCGATCGACACCCCGTTCCGGATCGGTCGGTTCAATTGGCGCAACCGGGTCCAGTTCACCGACCGGATCACCTCGGCCCGCCGCGTGGTCACGACCCGGATTCCGAACCTGGCCACCGACGATCCCAGCGACTCGGTGAGCGTCGAGCAGGTCACCGGCGGCGACTTCGCCTCCGGCCTCGACTGGGATACCGGCATCAACCTGCCGGTGCTCTTCAGTGGGTCACTCAAGCTGCAGCCGACGCTGTCGGTCTCGAACGTGGTGGGTGGTCCCTTCCTGCTCCGGACGGCCGCGAGCAATGGCGAGTGGGTGCGACAGGCGAAGCGACCGCGGCTCTCGTTGTCGGCCAAGCCCGACATCTTCGGGTTCTTCAACAAGGCGGTCGGTCCCTACGCACGATTCCGGCACCGGCTCTCGCCGCAGGTCGACCTCTCCTGGCAGCCAGAGGCCGAGATCCCCGTCGACTACGCCGAGGCCCTCGGCCGGACGACCTCGGTGGCGCCGCCGAAGCTGTCGATCAAGTTTGCCCTTTCACAGACCTTCGAGGGGAAGCCGCGTCTCGAGCCGGGCGATTCCACCACCGATCCCCTCACGATCCCGCCGGTCACCCTGCTGAGCATCACCTCCTCGCCGATCGAATACGACTTCGAACAGGCCAAGCTCGATGGGCGGACCGGCTGGGTGAACCAGACCATCCAGAACCGATTCAGCAGCGACCTGGTGCAGGGATTGTCCGTCGCGCTCACCCACGATCTCTGGGAGGGGCGGGTGGGGACCGACACGGCCAGGTTCTCGCCGTATCTCTCCCAGGTGAACGCCAACTTCTCGGTCACGGGGCAGACCTTCCGCTCCCTCTTGGCGGCGTTCGGGCTCGGCGACCCCCCCCCGGGGGGGCTGGTGGCCCCGGTGGACACCATGACCTCCATCGATGCCACGGCTGTCGACCCCCGCTTCCGTCCGGGGTCGTTCGCGGCGCCGGGTGGGTTGGCGGCGCGACGGCCAGGCAAGCAGTTCCGGGCCGCGGTGACCTATACCCTGGCCCGGACACGGTCGGATGGGGCGATCGTCGAGGCTGACCCCTTCATCCCGGGCCTCACGGACGATGATTTCGGTACCTTTCCCGTGGTGACGCCCTCCCTCGCTGGGGCCCGCAGCAACCTGGGGCTCCAGCTGACCTTCGCCCCGACCACCTTCTGGGGGGTCCAGTGGGACACCCAGTACAACATCTCCGATGGTCAGTTCGAGTCCCATCGCCTGACCCTCACCAGGGAGCTCCATGACTGGGAGGCCCAGTTCAATGTGGTGCGCAGCCCCAACGGGAACTTTTCGCTCTACTTCAACATTTTCCTGCGGGCGCTCCCAGAGATCAAGTTCGACTACAACCAGTCGACAATTGAGCGGTAGCGCCCGCGGGACCGGGGGGGCCGGAGTCGTGGGGCGGGCGTTGGGATCCTTGCCCCCGACTTCGGCGGTGTCTACACTACAAGCCCAAGCCCCCCGCCAACTTGAGCCCTCTTACCACCCCGGTCGGACATGACGCTCGACAAGCTGAAAGTTGCCGCTCGCCAACACGAGCAGAAAGAGGAATGGCGGTCCGCCATCGACCTCTATCGTGAGGCAATCCGGTCGACGCAGGGCGGGGTGGACCCCAGCCTCTTCAATCGGGTCGGCGACCTGGAGCAGAAGGCGGGTGATGCGCGCGCGGCCATCGAGGCGTGGGAGCAGGCCGCGATCCGCTACGGGGAGCAGGGCTTCTTCAACAACGCCATCGCCCTCTGTGGCAAGATCCTGCGGCTCGATCCGGCGAGGATTCAGACCTACCTCGGGCTTGCCCGGTTCCAGGCGCGCAAGCGTGTCATCTACGATGTCCGCCAGAACCTCACCATCTACCGCGAGCAGATGGCACAGCGCGGCAAGGAGGAGGAAGCCGACGAGGAACTGCTGGCCTTCGAGGCGAAGTTCTCGTCCTGGCTCGACCTCCGCAGTTTCCTTGACGAGTTGCTGGGCCGCGATCCCGGTGAGGAAGCGACGGAGGCCGCTGGCAGCAGTGGCTCTGCCTCGTCCGGAGACCTGGTCTTCCTCGACATGAACGATTCCGGGGCGCTGCAGATCGAGCGCGCCTCGGAGCCGAATCTGTCAGAGCCCGACCGGCCGGAGACCACGGAAGACGGTCCGGGGCTCGTGATCGAGCCGACCACGGTGGAGATCGACATGGGGAGCCTGGGGACCGGGGATGGGGTGCTCGGTCTGGAGCCCACCACCTTGGAGGGCGCCGAGGCCGACGATGCCCCCGACCTGGCCGGCATGGTGGAGTTCGAGCGGACCGCCGAGGCCGTCGGATCGCCGCCGGCCCCGGAGGGGCTGCAGGAGGTCGAGACCTCGGGGTCCGGCGACGGCGTGATCACCATGGATGGCCTCGAATCGACGGCGATGGCGACACCTGAGATCACCGTGGCCCCGACCGCCCAGGCCGATGCGGGGGCTGGGGGCCTGGTGTTCCTCGACGTCGATGCGGCCGGGGAGACGGGCGAGGTCACCGCCTCATCGTCCCTCCCCGCGACGGAGGAGGGAATCGTCCTCGAGGGCGCCGATCCGCTGGGCAGTCGGGCCGCGGGCCACGAGCGGCTCGATGAGGGCGACCGGGCTGGGGCGATCACCAAGCTGGAAGAGGCCCTGGCTGGCTATCAGGAGCAGGAGGAGTGGGGCAAGGCGTGGCAGGTGATGACCGAGCTGGTGGAGGCCGACCCGCTTGCCATCGACCGCTATCAGCAGCGGGTCGAGCTCGCGGTCAGGCTCAGCGACCGGGAGAAGTTGGCCAGCTCCTATTTCGACCTCGGCGAGGCGCTCATTGCCGAGGGGTCCACCGAGAAGGCGGTGGCGGTGTTCCGTCGGTTGCTCGAAATCGATGAGCACCACGCGGCCGGCCGGGCGGCGCTGCGCAGGATGGCTCCGGAGAGCCGTCCAGAGGAGACCGCCGAGGGGTTCGTCGACTTCGGGGCGATGGTGATCGATGACGTCGGGCCGCGATCGACACGGATGCGGACCGAGACCACCACCATCTCGGACGATGAGGACGAGACCTTCCGCGAGGCGCTTGAGGAGTTCAAGCGGGCACTGGACCAGAATGTCTCGGCGGAAGATTTTCAAACGCACTACGATCTGGGCCTGGCGTTCAAGGAGATGGGTCTGCTCGAGGAGGCCATTACGGCGTTCCAGAAGGCCCTCCGGTCGCCGGAAGGCCATCTGCGGACCTCGGAGGCACTGGGGCAGTGCTTCTTCGAGCAGGACCGGCCAGCGGTGGCCGAGGCGGTGCTCCGGGCGGTGGAGAAGGGCAGCGAGGCCGATGCCGAGAAGATCGGGGTGCTGTACTGGCTCGGCCGGGCCCTGGAGGCCCAGAAGAAGACCAAGCAGG
>JAHEFN010000220.1 GCA_024640185.1 Gemmatimonadota bacterium
GGGTCACCTCGCCCTTGCCGGCCGGAACCTCCTCCCGGACCGCCGCGTCACTGGCGCTCACCCAGGCGTCACCCTCGTGTCGGAAGCCGTGGGCGCCCCAGACGTTGTCGGGGTCGCCGCCACCGACCACGACCATCTCATCGGTGGCGGCCATGCTCGGCGAGAGTGCGAAGCCCCGTTCGATGGCGCCCGGCGCACGGAGTTCGGTGACCTTGGTCCAGCTGCCACCGGCCTGCCGAAAGAGATGGACGGCGGCAGGGCCTCGCGCCGGGGCCCGCTTGACCACCAGCAGGTCGCGGCCGCTGAAGGCAACGGCGGCACCGAAGAAGTCATTGTCCTGGGCGCCGAGGGGCGCGGTCAGGGCGGCGGCGAGGAGTGACAGGGTCGCACGACGGATCATGGCGGCTCCAGGGGAGGGGGGTAGGTCTCCCCTAGAGATACTCCGACTCGGTCGATCGAGCTACCAGTCGGTCGGCCGGTAGTCCTTGAGGAACTGGCCCCAGACGTGGCGGCCGGTGTTGAACCCGTCAATGATCGGATCGACGATCCTGGCGGCACCATCGACGATGTCGAGCGGCGGGTGGAAGCGGTGTTCGGCCACCTTCTTCTTCGCCAGCTCGACCGGGTCCTCGTCGGTCACCCACCCGGTGTCCACCGCGTTCATGTGGATGCCGGCGTGGTGGTAATCCGTCGCGGAGGTGCGCGTCATCATGTTGAGGGCGGCCTTCGCCATGTTGGTGTGCGGGTGCCGGGTCGTCTTGTAGCGGCGGTAGAACTGGCCCTCGACGGCCGAGACGTTGACGATGTGCTTGTCGCGCTCCGGGGTCCGCATCATCAACGGCTTGAGGCGGGCGTTGAGGATGAACGGCGCCACGGCGTTCACCAGGTGGACCTCGAGGAGTTCCACCGCGGGCACCTCGTCCATCCGCATCCGCCAGGAGTTGTGCTCCCGGAGGTCCACCTGCTGCAGGTCCTGGTCGAGGTGCCCCACCGGGAAGAGTTCCTCGGCGATATCGTGGTCTTCAGGCAGCAACGGCACCTGCGACAATTCAGCCGCCCGGACGATCCCGGCCGCGGAGGAGACGACCGACACGTCGCCGCCGCCCTCGGCCGGCAACATCTTCGCGCCCCGCCAGCCCTCCCATCGTCCCACCAGCTGCCGCACCTCGTTCGGCATCTGGTCGAGTGCCGCCCGCTCCACGTCGAGCATGTGGCGATAGAACTCGGGCGGCCGACGAACCGTCTGACAGGCATTGCTGATGATGAAGTCGAGCCGTTCGCGCTCGGTCAGCATCTGGTGGCAGAACGCCTCGACGCTCGGGGTGTGACGCAGGTCGAGGCCGAAGATCTCCAGGCGATCTCCCCACTCCCCGAAGTCCGGCTCGGCGGCATACCGCAACGCGGAGTCACGCGGGAACCGGGTCGTCACGATCAGGTGGGCACCGGCGCGGAGCAGCTTGATCCCGGCCTGGTAGCCGATCTTGACACGGCCGCCGGTCAGGAGGGCCACCCGGCCGCGGAGGTCGGCGGTCTCGCTGCGCTTGGCAAAGTTGAACTCGGCGCAGTTGGGACAGAGCTGGTCGTAGAAGTGGTGGACCCGGTCGAACTGCCGCTTGCAGACGTAGCAGTGCTGTTCGATCAGCGGCTCGCGAAAGTCGGGGTCGTCCTCCACATCCTGCTGGTCGAGGCCGGTCGGCGGGAAGACGTTCGGGGTCGTGAAGACGGTCTGCCGTCGCATCGCGCGGATGCCGGTCTTCTGGAGGACCGCCTCCTCCTGCGCCACCGCCTCCGCCTTCCGCCGCCGGTGCATCTCGCGCACGAACTTGCGGCGGGCGCTGGCCTCCGGCGCGAAGACCTTTCCCGCGGCGTTGAGGAGCCGGTGCCGCTCGTCCTCCGGGACGTCGGCCAGCAGGGTCCGGTCGGCGACGATCGCCTCCAGCAGCTGGAGTGCGTCGCGCGCCCGGGCAGCGGTCGCCGCCGGATCGGGGGGATTCGGTGGGATATCCTGGTCAGTCATGGGGAGAAGGGTAATCGGGGCCGTGGCGGGCGACTTCCTGCCCCGGGTCCGGCGGATATCTTGGGAGGCGGTCCGCCACACCACCCCCCGTCCCTCCCGGAGACCCGATGCGTCTCGCCCCGCTGCTCCTTGCCCTGCCCCTCGCCGGCCTTCCCGCCCAGGCCCCGACGCTGCCCGTCTTCAGGGATGGCCAGGCCCAAGTGGTGCCCGGCTTCGCCGACTCGACCGGGTGGATCCGCCAACACCTCTGGGTCGAGACCGGCTTCGACACCGATGGCGACGGCCGGCCCGATCGGGTGCATGTCGACGTGACCCGGCCCCGCCAAACCGACACCGAGGGCCTCAAGCTGCCGGTGATCTACGAGACCAGCCCCTACTTCGCCGGCACGGGCAACGATCGCAGCAAGCTCTGGGACGTGCACCAGGAGGTCGGCGGGGACCCCAGGCCCCGTGTCTCGCAGGAGGGCCCCCCGTTCCGCCCCGACCGGACCCGGATCTCCAACACCTTCGTGACCACGTGGGTGCCCCGCGGCTTCATCGTGGTCCACTCCGAGTCGCCCGGCACCGGCCTCTCGCAGGGTTGCCCCACCGTCGGCGGGCCCAACGAGGAGCTGGCCCCGAAGGCGGTGATCGACTGGCTCAATGGCCGCGCGCGAGGCTTCACCAGCCCCACGGGCGGCGACCCGGTGACGGCTGACTGGACCACCGGCAAGGTCGGGATGACCGGCACCTCGTACAACGGCACCCTGCCCCTCGCGGCGGCCACCACCGGGGTCGAGGGGCTCGAGGCGATCATCCCCGTCTCTCCCAACACCTCCTACTGGCACTACTACCGCAGCAATGGCCTGGTGCGGCATCCGGGTGGTTGGCTCGGCGAGGACATGGACTTCCTCTACGACTTCATCAACAGCGGCGATTCGGCCAAGCGCGACTACTGCAACGCCACCGTGCGTGATGGCGAGATAGCGGCAGGCCGTGACCGGGTGAGCGGCGACTGGAACGATTTCTGGGCCGATCGCGACTATTGGCTCAAGCTCGGTGGCATCACGGCGGCGACCCTGATGGCGCACGGCTTCAACGACTGGAACGTGATGCCGCTGCACACCGGCCATGTGGTCGAGGCACTCAAGGACACCGGGGTGCCGCTCCGGGTGTACTGGCACCAAGGCGGTCACGGCGGCGAGCCGCCGTTCGACATGATGAACCGCTGGTTCACGCGCTTCCTCTTCGGAGTGCACAACGGCGTGGAACAGGGGCCGCAGGCCTGGATCGTCCGTGAGGATGCCGCGCGCGACGCCCCGACGCCGTACGCCACCTGGCCCAACCCGGCCGCCAGCCCGGTGACGCTCCACCTCACCGCGGGAGGCGGCGCCATCGGTGGCCTGGGGATGGCCCCCGCGCAGGGGCAGGGCACCGAGGGGTTCGTCGATGACGTCGCGATCGGGGCCGACTCGCTCGCCAAGCTGCCCGCCTCGCCCCATCGGCTGGTGTACGCCACCGGGGAGCTGCGCCAACCGGTGCATCTCTCGGGTACGGCGCGAGTTACCGTGCGGATCGCGCTGAGCAAGTCTGCCGCCAACCTCTCGGTCTATCTGGTGGCGTTGCCGTGGGAGGACCCGGCGAGCCGGCGGCAGAGCAACTTCTCGCTGATCACCCGCGAGTGGGCCGACCTCCGCAATCGCCACTCGGTGAGCGAGGAGAGTGCGGTGGTGCCCGGCACGTTCTACGACATGACCTTCGACCTGCAACCCGACGACCAGGTGATCCCGGCCGGCAAGCGGATCGGGCTGATGATCTTCTCGAGCGACCGCGACTTCACCCTCTGGCCCGAGCCGGGCACCGAGCTGATGCTCGACCTCGATGGGACCTCCATCAGCGTGCCGGTGGTGGGGGGCGAGGAGGCGTGGGCACGGGCGGTGGAAGCCCCCTAGCGGGATCGCTCCCCGGGCACCGTGCAGATGGGGCAGTTGCTGAGCCCCGGCTCGGTGCCCAACCGCACATCGACCGGCCCGAACGCCCGCAGCTCACCGGTGACGGTGTCGTTCACCGCCACGGCGATGGTGAGCGTCCGGCCCCGGAGCCGGCCACTGAACTGTGCCGGCACCAGCGGCCCGGACTCGATGGGGTACGCCCGCGGCTGGTAGCTGCCGTCGACCACGAAGCGACCATCCCCGTCGAGGCTGATGCGACCGGCAACGTCCCCGAAGGTGCAGCCGATGTGCACGTGGAACCCGCCCTCGGTGACGATCACCCCGGCGTCCTCGGCGCCCCAGGTGCCGAGCGGGACCACCTCGGGAAACGGCATCGGCGAACCCCCGCACCCGAGGAGCGTCGCGAGGACGGCGAATCGCACCACACGCCGGCCGGTCATCGTGAGGGCCCGAAATCGTCGATGTCGCCGGCCCACGGACCGCGCACCATCAGGTGAACGTACCCCAGGCCGAGGATCCCGCAGGGGACGATCACCCACCAGAACCCGGGGGGAAAGCCTGCGCGCCGGGCGGCCCCCACGGCGCTGAGTCCCCCGACAAAGTAGATGCCGAGGTTGGCCAGGATGATCGGCCGCCCGTGGATGCCTCCCAGGACCTTGGTCTGGCTGTACCAGTTGAGGGCCGCC
>JAHEFN010000221.1 GCA_024640185.1 Gemmatimonadota bacterium
TCCCCCTGACTGCCCTCGCCTGCCTGCTGGTGGCACCACTCGTGGCCGATGCCCAGGAGACGTCGCCGGATCAGGACCCCACGGCACCCTACGTCGCCCAGCTCCGCGAGTGGACCGACGGAGGTCGTGCGGTTGCCCTGGCGGCGGGGATTCGAGACGGCGCGTCGTCGGCCGCGTTCGCCGTCGGCCACGTCGAAGAGGGCCGCGACAGGGAGGTCGAGGCTGGCAGTCTCTTCGAGGCCGGCTCGATCACCAAGGGCTTCACCGGTATCCTCCTCGCCGAGATGGTCCTCCGCGGCGAGGTCGATCTGGATGACCCGGTCGCGAAGCACCTGCCGTCGGCATGGGACCTTCCAGACGACAGCGACACGCCGATCACCCTGCTGGACCTGGCGACCCACACATCAGGGCTCCCCAGACTCCACGATGGGTTCCTCCCCGCTGATCTCGAGCGCCCGTACGAGGAAACGGACCTCTCGACGCTCGCCGATGCCGTGCGTGCCAAGGGACTCTCCCGCCCCGCTGATGCCGGATACGCCTACTCAAACCTCGGGATGGCGCTGCTGGGGCAGGCGCTGGCCCACCGGGCGGGCATGCCCTACGCCGAGCTGCTTCGGGAGCGCGTCCTCGTTCCCTTGGGGATGGACGACACCTTCGTGGGGGCCGAGTCCGGGGCGATGAGCCGCATGGTCACGGGCCACCAATATCAACTCCTTCCGGTCGCGCACTGGGCGTTCGGCAGCTACGAACCGGCAGGGGCGGTGATCGCCTCAGCTCCGGAGATGATGCGGCTCATCGAGGCAATGCTGACCCCGCCCGACTCACCGATCGGTCGGGCGGTGGCACTGGCCACGACACCGAGGCGCTCGCTTGGCGTCGGTCAGGATTCGATTGGGTTGGCGTGGCATCTCCATCACGAGGGGAACCACCGGATCATCTGGCACAATGGTGGGACCGGAGGGTTTCGCAGCTGGCTCGGCGTCGATCGCGACGCCGGCCGTGGCGTCGTCTTGCTCAACAATGTCGCCTTCGGCTGGACCGATGCGGTGGGGCTGAAGATGCTCCTCGGCACACCAATGCCGACACTCCCGGCGGCTCGCGCGATCCAGCCGATCACCCTCTCCGCCTCCGAACGGAAGGAGTACCTCGGCCGCTATGCGATCAATGACTCCGTCACCCTCACGGTGGCGGAAGCGGCGGGTCATCTCACCGCACAGATCCCCGGACAGCCACCGTTTCGGTTGGTGGCGGACGACCGCGATCACTTCGTGGTCGTCATCGTGGCGGCGGTCCTGCACTTTGAGCGCAACGCCGAGGGTGCCATCGAGGCTGCCGTGCTGGTTCAGGGGGGCCGGGAGCAGCGAGGGACGAGGGAGCCGTAGTCTCCCCTTAGATTTGGGGTACTCACACATTGGAGCCATTCAGATGGGCAAGTTCGGCGCGATCGGCGGGACCGTTTTCGTTCTCCTCGTGGTCCTCGGCGTGGTCTTTACCGGCTGCACCAAGATCGACCAGACCGAGTTCTGTATCGAGACCCGTTTCGGCAAGGTGGTCGATGAGCACATGAACACCGGCATGGCGCTGACGGTCTTCAGTGAGGCGACCTGCTTCCCCCTGGTTGATGTGAACTTCCCGGCCTTGGGGGGCACCGAGACCATCGACGCCCAGACTGCCGACCCGGTGACGGTGACCGGTGATGTCGGCGTGGTCTACGCCTACGATCCGGAGTCGGTCAACCGCGTCTTCATCGCCAAGCGGACCCCCGCGGCGGCGGAGATCGAGATCCTCAATGCGATCCGGGAGGGCTACCGCACCGCCCTGGCCGGCTGGACGGTCGAGGACATCTTCTCGGTTCGCCGGGCGGCGCTCTCCGACTCGGTCCAGGCCCATATCCAGCGCAAGCTCGGTGACTTGGCGGAGATCAAGCGTGCCTATGTGCGCGACATCCGCATTCCCAAGACCATCGAAGACGCCCGGATCGGCGCCGTCGCCCAGGCCCAGGTGCTCGACTCGACGCTCAAGCGGTTCGCGATCGATTCGGTGGCCGCCCGTGCCACGATCATCCGGGCGCAGGCCGAGGCGGAGGCGACCCGGTTGCGGGGCGCCGCCTACGCCGCCACCCCCGCCCTGGTCCAGCTCGAGATCGCCAAGGCGATGGCCGATGGCATCGCCCGGGCCTGTGCCGGTCAAACGATCACCACCTGCGTGATCGGCGGGTCGGTGATGGACGTCAACCGGCGGCCATGAGCGACAGGCCTTCTCCGGCGCGCCGCCCCGACCCGTGGGCGGTGGTCGAGCATCATGCCCAGCGCGCTGCACAGCTCGCCGAGGGCAGCATGACCACTGCCCAACGGCTGGCACTGTACGTCTCGGCCGCCCCGGGCGTGATCGGCGCGGTTCGGGCCCAGCCGGGGGAGTTCGGACTGACCCGGAAAGGGAACGACGACGACTGGTGGAAGGTGCCGGTGCCGGGGCGGACCGCAGGCACCCCCATCTTCATGGCTTGGAACAGCGCCGGCGAGGTGATCGTGCAACGCCGGGGCGCAACCTCGGCCCGCATGATCCTGGCCGGCTCGATCAGCTGGGTGCTCGGGATGATCGTCTTCGGTCGATTGGGCCCCCGAGCGCTCCTCCCCGCGCTGGTCGTGGGAGTCGGTGCCGCCATCCTCACCCGCCAACTGATGCCGTCATGGAGTGCCCTGGGGTCGTTGCCCGACGACGAGAAGTACGCGGCCCTCCTCGAAGGGCTGGTCGAGCGCTACGAGGCCGACGTCCCGCGGTAACGGTGCTCCTGCGCCAATTCGCCCTCTTCACGGAGTCTTCCGCATGCTGCCCTCACTCTTGCTGGCCCTCTTCGTGGCTCCGGTGCAGGACACGATCACGCCGCCGACGGTGGTGATCGTCCGACACGCCGAAAAGGCCGCCGAACCGGCACGTGACCCTGGGCTGACGGTGGCGGGGGTGGCCAGGGCGGCAGCGCTCGACAGCATGCTCGCCGACGCGAAGGTCACCGCCATCCTGGTCACGCCGTATCGGCGGAACCGGGAGACGGCTGCGGTGGTCGCGGCACGCCACGGGGTGACCCCGACCGTTATCCCGATCAGCAGCGGCATCGCCGCCTATGCTGAGGCCGTCGCCGCCGAAGCGCGACGGGTCGGTGGGACGGTCCTCGTGGTCGGCCACAGCAACACCCTCGACGAGGTCGTTGCCGCGCTGGGCGGCAACGGCGCGTTCGGCGATCTCTGCGACAACCAGTATCAGTCGATGTGGACGGTCGTGGCGGGCTCACAGGGTGCCAGCACGATCCGCAGCCGTTTCGGCGCGAGCGACCCGCCGGCACCTCCAGGTTGTGCCGAGATGCACTGACCAGCCGGGGGCTCACGGGCGTCCCCTCACGGTCCCAGCACTCCGGAGCTATCCTCACTGATCCTCCAGCAAGGCCGATCGATGCAACGCAGAGACGTGCTCCGACTCGTCGGCGGAATCTCCGCCCTCGCGGGACTCTCGCCGGAACGGCTCCTGGCACTCGGCCGCGAGACGCACCGGCATGACGCCACCCCCCGCGGCTTCTTCGACATCCATCAGCTCCAGACGGTGGCCGCGGCCGGCGAACGGATCCTGCCGGCGACGGACACCCCGGGTGCGCTCGCGGCCGAATGTCACCGTTTCACCGAGCGGATCGTCGCTGACCACTTCGACCCGGTGCGGCAGCGCCGCTTCATCGCCGGCCTGGTCGACCTCGACCGACGGGCGTCGGGGACGCACCAACAGCTCTTTGTCGACCTCACGGACCGCGACCAGGACGGCGTGCTGACCGCGGTGGAGCGCGACGCCTATCTGGAGCGGGCCGGGGGGGCCGACACCTTCTGGCGTGACCTCAAGTACCTGACGCTCTATGGCTACTACACCTCGCGGGTTGGCATCGAGGAGGAACTGCAGACCGTCAGGATTCCCGGTCGCTTCGAAGGGGCGATGCCGATCGACGAGGTGACCTCATGAGGCGGCGCGAGCCCTTTGACGCGATCGTGGTCGGTTCCGGGATCAGCGGTGGCTGGGCCGCGAAGGAGTTGAGCGAGAAGGGGCTTCGGGTCCTGGTGCTGGAGGCCGGTCGGTCGATCGACCCGGCCCGGGACTTCATCATGAATGCCCCGGCCTACGAGTTCGACTATCGCTACTTCCTCGACGGCGACTACGCGAACCGGGCCACGCGCAACCCGCGTCAACCGGTGCAGCAGAAGTGCTATGCCTGCGACGAGGGCGCCACCCAGTTCTTCGTCGACGATGTCGACAACCCCTACAGCACCCCCGACGACCGGCCCTTCGATTGGATTCGCGGTCGCCAGCTCGGCGGCAAGTCGATCATGTGGGGTCGGCAGTGCTATCGGATGAGCGACCTCGACTTCGAGGCCAACGCCCGGGATGGCCACGGCACCGACTGGCCGATCCGCTATCGCGACATCCAGCCATGGTACGACTATGTCGAGGGGTACGCCGGTATCTCCGGCGAGAAGCTCGGCTTGTCGCAGCTTCCCGACGGACCGTTCCTGCCTCCGATGCCACTGACCGCCAGCGAGGAGTGGTTCCGTCAGGGACTCGCCCGAGCCTATGGCGGCAAGCGGGTGATGACCGTCGG
>JAHEFN010000222.1 GCA_024640185.1 Gemmatimonadota bacterium
GTACCAGACCAATCCCAACGCGATGCGGACGATGGAATCGAACACCATCTTCACCAACGTGGCGCTCACCGAGGACGGTGACGTCTGGTGGGAAGGGATGACCGATACGCCGCCCGCCCGACTGACCGACTGGCGCGGCAACCCGTGGACCCCCGAGAGCGGCACCCCAGCCGCCCATCCGAACGCCCGCTTCACCACCCCGGCCGCCCAGTGCCCCTCGATCGACCCGGCGTGGGAGGATCCTGCCGGGGTCCCGATCTCGGCCTTCATCTTCGGCGGTCGCCGGGCCACCACGATCCCGTTGGTCTTTCAGTCGTTCGACTGGGAGCACGGAGTCTACGTGGGTGCCACGATCGGCTCCGAGAAGACCGCCGCCGCTGCGGGAACCGTGGGCGAGGTGCGCCGTGACCCCTTCGCCATGTTGCCGTTCTGTGGCTACCACATGGGCGACTACTTCGCCCACTGGCTGACCATGGGAGCCAACATCGCCGAGGTGCCGCTCATCTTCTGCGTCAATTGGTTCCGCAAGGATGCCGACGGCCGGTTCATCTGGCCCGGGTTCGGCGAGAACATGCGGGTGCTCGAGTGGATCGTCGGCCGGGTCCGGGGGACCGCCGAGGCGGTGGACACGCCGATCGGGCAGATGCCCCGTCATGGTGACCTGCGCTGGGATGGACTCGATTTCCCGGAGGCCACCTTCGACCTCCTGACGGCGGTCGATGGCGACGCGTGGCGGACAGAGATCGAGAGCCACCAGGCCCTCTTCACGCAACTCGGCAATCGGCTCCCGAAGGCCTTCCCGGCACTCAAGGACTCGCTGCTCAGGCGACTGTGACCAGCCACGCCTTCGAGGTGGTCCGCGACCCGCTGTGGGACAACATCCGGCTCGAACGGGAGGCCGTGGCGTGCATGGACACCGCCGCGGTCCAGCGGCTGCGATATGTTCGCCAGCTCGGCCACGCCTTTCTCGTCTATCCCGGCGCCACCCACTCGCGGTTCGAGCATGCCCTCGGTGCCTATCATCTGGCGCGAAGGGCAATCGCCACCCTCGACGAGCGAGGGGAGCTCGCCGACATCGACGAACTCGAGCGCCTCGCGGTGCGACTCGCTGCCCTGCTCCACGACATCGGCCACTATCCGTTTTCGCATGCACTAGAGGAGGCCGGTTTCCCCCACCACGAGGGGCTCGGCGCCGCAAGGCTCCGCATCGGTGAACTCGGCGAGGTGCTCCGTGGTATCGGCGGCGACGCCTTCATCAACCGGATCGCGGCCCTCATCGAGGGCCACTCCGACTCGCCCCTCGGTGGCCTGGTCTCAGGCTCACTCGACCTCGACAAGATCGACTATCTCTCGCGGGATGCCCGCAACTGCGGCGTGCCCTATGGCACCCTCGACGTCGATCGGCTCCTCTCGTCGCTCTGCCTGGTGACCGGCGCCGACGGCCGTCGCGAGGTCGGGGTCCATGAAAAGGGCATCAGCGCGCTCGAGTCGCTGCTCTTCGCCAAGTACCAGATGTACCGCAACGTCTATTGGCACCACGCGGTGCGCAGTGCCACCTGCATGTTCAAGCGGGCGGTCCGCGCCACGGTCCGCGCCGGGGCCACCGATGCGGCGTTCCTCGGCGACGCCACCGACGATTCCCTCTCGACGCTGCTGGCCGAGCACGACCCGACCGGTCTCGCGGTGGCGCTCCGACAGCGGAAGCTCTTCAAGCGTGCCGTCGACCTGCCGGCGAGTGAGGTACCCAGCACCGTCGTCCCCTGGCTCGACAGTGATCCCGACAAGCTCGAGGAAGCCGAGAACGCGATCGCCGGCGAGATGGGACTCGGGCCCGACAGCGTGCTGGTCGATTATCCCTCCCGCACCTCGATGTTGGGGGTCGACCTGCCGCTGCTGACCCGCGACGGCCGCGTCGAACGACTCACCGATGAGGGGCGTGTTGGACAGCTGGGCTTGCCGAGGATCGCCGGCGAGTTGTACCAGAGCGCCCGCCGACTGCGGATGTTCACGCGCGAGCCCGTCACGATGCGCGGCATACCCCGGACGATCAGCGGGGCCTAGACGGAGACCGGAGACCGGCCTCGAAGGCACCTGACCAGGCTGCCCAGCGGAGAGGGGCACCCTCGATGAGCGAAGGTCGGTGCTTCGCCGCGCATCGCTCGCCCACGCACGGAGAGACCGAGTGCGGCGAATCCGACCGCCGTGAATCGAGTCGGTGCCGCCTCGACGCAGGGCAGCAGAGAACGGTGAACGGAGCCTGACGTCGTCGCTGACACCAACGGCACACGGGCCGGCTTCCAGAGAAGGAAGCCGGCCCGTGATCCAACCACCATCGTCGCTGGCCTACCTCGGAACCGGCATCTCCCCCGTCGGCGGTGAGACTTCCTCGATCCGGACGAGGATCACGGTGATGTTGTCGAGCCCGCCGCGCCGGTTGGCCTCGGCGATCATCTGGTCGACCAGCTCCTCGAGCGAACCACCCGCCTCCAGGATCGCCTGCAGGTCCTCATCCTCCACCATCCCGGAGAGCCCGTCTGAGGCCAAGAGCACCAGGTCACCGGCCTCGAGAGTACCGACGTAGAGATCGGGCACCACATCGCCGCTGGAGCCGACACAGCGGGTGATGACATTGGCATAGGGATGGACACGTGCCTCCTCGGGGGAGAGACGGCCGGCATCGACCTGCTCCTGGACGTAGGAGTGGTCCTTGGTGATCTGGGTGAAGGTGCCGCCCCGGAGGATATAGGCCCGGGAGTCTCCCACCTGCCCGATGAGATAGCGACGTGGCAGCAGCTTCATCGCCGTCACCGTGGTGCCCATCCCTCGCTTGTCCTGTTCGGAGAGGGTCCGGTCGAAGATCGCCCCGTTGGCGGCACGAATCGCGCTGACCATCTGGGCCATCAACTCGTCGTCGCTCATCCCCCGGGAGGGGGTGAAGTTCTGGGAGACGAGCGTGGCGGCCATCTCACTGGCGACCTCGCCCGCGGCATGTCCACCCATCCCATCGGCCACCACGAAGAGGCCGCGGTCATTCTCCATGAGGTAGGTGTCCTCGTTGCCCGAGCGGACCACGCCGACATCGGTCCGGGCAGCACAGGAGAACCGCATCAGCTGCTCCGCCCCATCAGCCAGGCGACCACGACCACCACCGTGAGCAGGGCCGCGACCACCAGCAACACCGGGAAGCCACGGCGCTCCGGGAGGCCGAGATCGAACCCCGGTCCAATGGTGGCTTGAGGGCTGATCGCATCGGAAACGTCAGACCTGGCTGGCACCGAATCCTCCCAGCGATCATGGGGCGAGAAGGCCAGACCGACCTGCCCGATGCGGAGCAACGATCCGGTGGCCAACGGCAGGGTGTCGACCACCGGCTCGCCGTCGACGCGGGTGCCATTCACCGACCCGAGATCGGTCACGCTCCAGACGCCACCGGCAAGGACCAGCCGGGCGTGGTGCTCACTGACCGAGGCATCGTCGATCACGACATCGTTGTCGCTCCCCCGACCGATGGCGACCTCCTGCTGCCGAATGGTGTGCCGGTCGGCACCGCCCGCCGCCCCATCGCGAGGGATGAGCGTGGCGAGGAGGGCACCGTTGCCATCCCAGCTGGCAACATCGGGCACCTCGGACACCGGCGATGGGTCGCGCAGATCGGCCTCCGGAAACAGGGGACGTGTGGCGGGGATCGGGTAACCTATCCGGCGTCCGGTGGCCGAGGCAAGCGACCGCCGACCGAGCGGGGCCATCGGGGGCCTCACGGCTCTTTGACCTCGACGGCCTTGAGCCCCTTCCGGACCCAGGTCGAGAAGACCGCGAACCCCGCGGCGATGGTGAACCAGGAGAGGATCGACCGCCAGACCAGGGTGTAGATCGGCGTCAGGGCACGGGGGACGTAGATGCTCATCACGGCGGCGCTGAGCAGTTCGGCGATCCCGGAGGCGCCCGGCGTCGGCGCGAAGTACAGCAGGAACGTGATCAGGGTCTGCAGGAGCAGCACGTCGACGAAATCGGCCTCGATCCCCAAGGCGCGAAGGGCGACGTATCCCGCCAACAGCTTGTTGGCATGGCTGGGTCCGCTGATGAGGGTCGCCCAGAAGAGCGCCAGCCAGCCCTTCGGGGTGTTGAAGGTCTGCATGCTCTCGTGGGCCTGGTCGATCCCGGCGCGAAGGCCCTCGAGGCGGGCCGCGATCCGGGCACTCCGGCGAGAGAGCGCCTCGGCGAGCCTGTGGACACCCGCGGAGATCCACCGTGGGGCGATCATCACGAAGAGCAGCAACACGGCCAACCCGGCGAAGACCCCCATCGATCCCCGGAACAAGTCGAGCAGGGAGAGCCCGAGGACGTTGCCCCGATCCCCGAGGGCATCACCGGCACCGAACGACAGTGCCAACGGCCCACTGAGGGCGAAGAAGATCACCGTGGCGATGAAGGACATCAGCACGGTGGTCATCGCCTTCGCGACCGGGATGCCCGTCCGGCTCATCGCGTACACCATCATCGGTGAGGAACCCGCCTGCAATGGTGTCACGTAGGACCCGAAGGCCCCCATCCCCCCGGCGAGGATCAGGCCCTTCAGCGAAGGATTGGGGTGGACCTGCCGGGCCAGGATCCAGAGCCTGATGCCCCCGCCG
>JAHEFN010000223.1 GCA_024640185.1 Gemmatimonadota bacterium
ATCCAGACACCGAGGGCGACGGCGACCACCGGATTGACGTAGGTGTTGGTGGCCACCTTGGTCGCGTCGACATGGGTCAACAACCACTGGTAGCAGGTGTAGGCGAGCATCGATCCGAAGACGACCAGATACGCCCACGCCAGCAACGAGCGGGTCGACACCTGGCTGGGGTCGAAGGTGGCGAGTTCGCCTCGTGCGATACCGACCCCAAACGCCAGCATCCCGCCGACCAGCATCTGGGCGCCGCTGGCCATCACCACGTGGCGTGGCTGCGGCCAGTCACGGCCGAAGGTCGAGCCAAAGGCCCAGGAGGTGATCGCCACCAGGATCACCAGCAGGGGGACCGGATGGGGCACCTGGGCTAGTGTGGCGCTGGCAAGGATCGCCAGCCCGATGGTGCCGAGCGCCATCCCGATCATCCGATGGCGGCCGATGGGGGTGCCGAGACGGATCCGGTTGAAGCCGGCGATGAGCAGGGGGGACACCGCCGTGAAGAGGGCCACCGTGCCGGATTCGATCTGACGCTCGACCCAGACGATGGGGGCGTTGCTCAGGACGATCAGGAAGAAGCCGACGCCGCCCGCCCCGAGCCACTCGCGGCCTCGGGGCCAATCGCCACCACCCCGGAAGCGGCTCCAGAGCATCATCAGCGCACCGGCCACCATGAACCTCGCCCCGGCGAGCAGGAACGGCGGCAGGGTCTCGCCAGCGATCTTGATGCCGAGGTAGGTGCTGCCCCACACGAGGTAGATGGTCGCAAAGGCGAAGAGGGTCAGTTGCGGCGCCCTGGCGGCGGGGACATGACCCGGTGCATCAAGCACGGCTCCTCGGAGTAGATCGCCGGGAACTGCCACGCCGCGCCATCCCAGTGGATCACCCCACGTGAAGTGATCACGTCGTCGATGCCATCGCCATCGGGATCACTGACGCCGTAGATGTCGACCTTGCCCGGTGCCCGTGCGACGACGTTGCCCCAGCCATCGATCAGCCAGGTGCCGGTGGTGTTGTGGCGGCCGTCATCCCGGTCGTCGTAGAGCCAGACCGAGAACGCCGCCAGTCGCCGACCTCCGGGGCCCTTCACGCCGAAGAGGGGGACCCTGTGCCAGCCCGCATCATCAGCGTCGCCGAAGAAGAGGTTGCGGAGATAGGCGGTCTGCCGCTCGGTCTTCGGTGGCATCGACCCGAGCCAGTCCTGCCACGTCGAGTCGGCCCACCGACCGAAGGCCGTGGCGGCTCCGGCGCGTGACGCCGGCGGTGGCTCGCGGCGCAGGGGCAGTTCCCGCCGTCCCGGCACCACGACCCCGAAGGCCGAGGTCGCCGGGGCATCGAGTGAAAAGAGCCAGCCAGGGTGGGCGAGGTCGTCGCACGCTAGGCGCCAGGAGTCGGGCGGGATGAGGCGCTGGCGACGGGAGATCCGGGCATGGCGTCGCTGCGCCAGATTGGCGCCATCGGGGAAGTAGTAGATGGTGACCTGGTCGCCCACGGCACCGAGCGGCGCAAGACCCAGAGAGTCAAACTGGGAGGCCAAGGGGCGCCGTGCCTGCGCGCGGGCGCGTTGCATCAACTGGGCACCGCCGGTCGCCCCCATCGACGATTGCCCCGGCCCGCCATCACCGCTCTGGGCGAGGGCGATGGTGGGTGCTGCGCTGCAGCAGAGGGCGATCACGAGCAGGGTACGCATGGTCAGGTCAATTCCCGGGGTTGGCCAGTCGATCGCTCGAGAGGCGGGTCACGCGCCAGGTGAATCCGGTCCGGGTGAGGGTGATCACCCCGGCGGCGGCATCGTCGGCGTCCGCGGGTCGGATACGAACCTCGACCCGCGAGGGCGAGCGATAGCGGAAGGTGGTCACCGAACCCGCCGCGACGCTGTCGACACTTCCCGGCTCGGGCGTCCGCATCCCGAAGCCGGTGATCAGTTGGGCCATGCCGCGCGGGGTGATCGTGATATTCACCATCTGGTTGACGAGTCCGGTGGCGAGCGCGGCTCCGAGCCCGGCTTCGTTTCCCTGCCGCAACGAGACCTCGATGTCGTGCTTGAGGTTCTCCCGGAGCACCGGGAAATCGACCGTCTGCTGGAGCAGGTCAGTATCGGCCATGACCACGCCGGTCAGGAACCGATCCCAGCTCCGGCGTGGGGTCCACACGTACCAGACCGCCGTGAGCAGCACGGCGGCGAGGAGGAGCTTGGTGAGGGTGGATTTGAGCATGGCCCAAAGATACCGGGAGGAAACGACGGGGGAGAAGAGCGGTCGCGTGCCGTCAGGAGGGGAGTCGCATCACCCGAGGCGCGCCATAGCGAGCTTCGCCGACCTCCACACGCAGGTTGGGAAGCAGCTGGACCTGGCAGGCGCGGTGGGAGTGGCCAGCGACGACCGTGATGGTGATCCCGGGATGTCTGGCGGCCACCCGGCGGAGCACGGAGCCGGTGGCCCCGCACACCAGCAGGGGGTGCCAGTGGGGGTGAGCCTCACGGCTCTCCGGTGCGAGGGCCTCGATGAATGGCGGGACATGCGTGGCCACCACGATCCGGTCGGCTCCCGCCTCGGCGGCACGAAGGAGCAGGGTCGCCAGTCGACGGGCATCGGCATCGGCCAGCACGCGCTTGACAGCCAGCTTGCCGGCCCGACTCTCCTCGGCAGCGATTTCCTCGATCAACCGATCGTCATTGAGGACCAGCGGGGTGCTGCGGGGGTCGCCGTGACGGCCATCGGCCCAACCATCGACGCCGAGGAGCAGCCGGCCGTCGGGCAGCGGGATGAGGCCAGCCGGGGGCAACCACCGGATTTCCGGGCGACGCTCGGCCAGCGCGACCACGGCATCCCGAACGGTGCCGACCGAGGCGCCGTAATGGTCGTGGTTGCCAAGCACATGGTAGACGGGGCCGCCGGTTGCGTCGGCGATCCGTTCCAGGTCTGCAACGCAGCGAGCGGCGTTGGAGATGTCGCCGGTGAGGACAATCGGGTCACCATCGGACTGTTGCACAGCCTCAAGGAACCGCGTCGTCGCGGCCGGGCCAGCACGGTCGAGGTGCGGATCGGTGATCCAAAGGAGGGGCACCTCCAATAGTAGTGCCGCTTCGGGGCTGGTCCCTGGCTCGGCGGGCTCCCAGATTGGAGGATGGCAGGGCGCCGTGTGATTCGTCGCGGCATCGTCTTCACCCAGGGGAGGAGCTCGGATGCAGGTTCAAGCGGTTCGTCGCGTGTTGGCTGGTGCGGTGCTCGTGGCTGGTCTTGTCGGTGCGGTGCCGGCGACCGCCAGTGCACAGGTGGGGTTTCTCGTGAAGGCCAACTTTGGCGATGATGTCGATTTCGGTGTGGCCGGTGGCGTCCGGTTCGACCTCGGCCCGTTGACGCCCGCGCATGGCCTGCGCGGGGAGGCCACCTTCGACTATTTCTTCCCCGATGGATTCGACTACTGGGAGATCAACGGCGACCTCTTCCTCGACATCGCGACGGTTCCCGGGCTCTATGTCGGCAGCGGACTGAACTATGCCAAGTCCTCCCACGGCCGTGACTGCGGAGCCCCCTGCGAAGGCTCGGGGTACCATGACGGGAACACCGACGTGGGGCTGAACGCGATCGGCGGATACACGTTCCCGGGCCTCCGGGCGCCGTTCGTCCAGGTCAAGATCGAACTCGGCGGTGGTGAGCAGTTCGTCGTGTCTGGCGGCATCCGGTTCTAGGCAGCCGGGTCCATTGGCATGTGACGTCCCGGCGGGGTTGATTCCTGACGGGACGTCGTATCTTGGGGACACCTTTTCATTCACTGGAGCCCGCTGCATGCTGACCTCGGTTCAGGACGCCTACGAAGCGCTCTACACCGGCAAGTCGTACCAGCACGAAATCGGAATGGTCGACGTCGTCCTCGATCGGAAGCTTGGAGTGGCCGGTCCCGGGAAGAAGAAACCACCTCGCCGGGTCCTCGAGATCGGCTGCGGCCCGGGACACCGGCTGTCGGTCCTTCATCAGTGGCAGGGGAAGTATCAACCCGAGGGCCTCGACCGCGACATGTCGATCCTCAATCTGGCGCGCCGGCGAGTCGGGACGATGCCCCTCCACTGTGCCGACATGCGGGAGTTCAATCTCGACACCCGATACGATGCGATCTTGGCGTTGTTCGGCGTGATCGGTTACATGCCAAACCTCACCGAGATGATCGTCGCCCTCCGCAAGATGCGCGAGCACCTCGTGCCGCATGGCGTCCTCCTGCTGGAGCCGTGGCTCACGCCGGAGACCGCCACCAACCACTACCTCCGAGCCGACAGCGCCGAGCGCCCGGGCATGGAGGTCCACCGGATGAACTTCACGCGGATCGTCGATGACAAGTCGATCCTGTCGGTGCACTACCTGATCGGCGATGAACACGGGATTCGTCATGTCCAGGAGATCCGCCAGTTGACGCTCTTTACCGACGATGACTACCGTCACGGCCTGCGGGAGGCCGGCTTCGGCGACATCATGCTCGAAGCGTATGGACCGCAGGGCCGGGGACTGTACGTGGCGCAGATCTAGACGGAGACCGGAGACCGGAGATCGGGGACCGGGGACCGGGGACCGACGCAGCGGAGAGGGGCACCCTCGATGCGCGAAGGTCGATTCCTCGCCGCGCTCCGCCTAGTTCAGGGAGT
>JAHEFN010000224.1 GCA_024640185.1 Gemmatimonadota bacterium
GTTCCGACCTTCCGAGGCTCCACCCTCCCAGACGATGACAAAGGAGCCGTCGGCGGCGACATCGATGGCGGGGTTGCGGGCATTGTCGCCCGGGAGGAGATCCACCCGGAAGTTGGGCCCCGTCGCCGCCCCGGAAGGGTCGAAGCGTTGGAATCGAATTGTGTTGAGGGGCTGAGCGGCCCTCGGAAAGTGCTCCTGCCACACGATGACGAGGCCGCCTTTTGCGTCGGTCGCTCCAGCGGGTTGCGACTGCCGGCCGTCGGACGCCGGGAGCCGAAACTCGGCATCGGACGCTGTGGCGAGGGTCAACAGCAGCAATCCCGCGACCAGGACGCAGGTGAAACGCACCCCCCGCGATAGTTGCTGTTGCACCTTCAGAACATTCTACGGCGGCGAGGCTGCGAGTGTTGGATTGGGGCAGGGGAGTGAAGGAGTAGGGTGGGCCTTGGCCCACCTTCAGGCTCAGCCCGCTGCGGGTTTACAATGCACTGCCGGGAGAGCGCATGAATGTCGATCTGAAACGCGGAGGGTCGTGGACGCCGCCGGAGAGCTGGCGCAAGATCACCACGATCGACGCCCACACAGCGGGCGAGCCGTTGCGGGTGATCCTGTCGGGCTGGCCGGAGCATTCGGGTGGGACGATCCTCGAACGGCGGCGCGACGCCCGGGAGCAGCACGACCACCTGCGCACCGCGCTGATGTGGGAGCCGCGCGGCCACGCCGACATGTACGGTTGTCTGATCGTGCCGCCGGTGACCGAGGGGGCCGATTTCGGAGTGCTCTTCATGCACAACGAGGGCTGGTCGACGATGTGCGGCCACGGGATCATCGCGGTCGTGACGGTTGTCGTCGAGACCGGGATGCTGCCCGCATCCGGCCCCGAGGTCGTGGTCGGCATCGACACCCCGGCGGGCCTCGTGACCGCGACCGCTCGGGTCGACAACGGCCGGGTGGAGAGCGTCGCCTTCCGCAACGTGCCCTCCTTCGTCCTCCACAGCCAACAGATCGTCCAGGTGCCGGGGATCGGCGCCGTGCCCTACGACGTTGCTTTCGGCGGGGCGTTCTACGCATTTGTCGAAGCCGAGCAGGTGGGTGTCACCCTCGGCCCCGAGTCCTTCCGGCCTTTGATCGACAAGGGCATGGCCATCAAACGGGCGGTGGCGGAGACGATGCCGATTCTCCACCCGTTCGAGGAGGATCTCAGCTTTCTCTACGGGACCATCTTCACCGGACCGCCCCTGTCCGACACCGCGGACTCGCGCAACGTCTGCGTCTTCGCCGAGGGAGAGGTGGATCGATCGCCGACCGGCACCGGGGTCAGCGCCCGGGCGGCGATCGAGGTGGCGGGAGGCGGTCTCGCCCTCGGTGAGCCGATGGTCGTCGAGAGCCTGATCGGCAGCCGATTCACGGTCACCGCCGTGGAGAGCACCGACTTCGGGGCGCACCCGGCTGTCATACCGGTGGTCGAAGGCTCGGCCTCCATCACCGGCCGCAACGAGTTTTTTATCGATCCCGACGACGGGCTGGCGAAAGGGTTTGTCCTGCGATGAGCGGATCACTTCGATTCATGTCGGCGGCGGATGTCGCCCGGGCCCTGCCGATGAAGGCGGCGGTCGACGCCGTGCGCGACGCCTTTGTCCAACTTTCGAAACGCGAGGCGGTGGTGCCGCTGCGCACGACCATGGAGCTTGCCGGAGACGGCGGCGCATTGATCATGCCCGTCCACCTGCCCGGGCAACACCGTCTCGGGCTCAAGGTGATCACCGTGGTGCCCGACAACTCGACCCGGGGTCTGCCGACCACGCAGGCGCTGGTCGTGGTGTTCGACGCAGCGACCGGCAGGGCCGAGGCGGTGATGGACGGCGAGGTCCTGACCGCGGTGCGCACCGGAGCTGCGTCGGGGGTTGCAACGGATGCCCTGGCACGCACGGACTCGGCGGTGGCGGCGGTGATCGGCGGGGGAGCCCAGGGGCGCCGCCAGCTCGAGGGCGTGTGCTCCGTGCGCGGCATCCGCGAGGCGCTGATCTTCGACGCCGACCAGGAAAGCGCCCTGCTTTTTGCCGACGAGATGGGCGAGCAGCTCGGCATCCCGGTGCGCGTCCTGCACGACGTGGCGGGAGTGAGTGAGGCCGACGTTATCTGCACCGCGACCTCGAGCAACGAGCCCGTGGTCCGCGACAGGGACATCGCGCCGGGGACCCACATCAACGCCGTCGGCACCTACCGGCCCGACACCCGCGAGATCCCGGGGGCGACGGTGGCCAGGTCGCGGCTGGTGGTGGATTCGCGCAAGGCCTGTCTTGCCGAGGCCGGTGATCTGGTGCTCGCGGTCCAGGAGGGGCTGCTCGATGCCCACGACCCGCCGGACGAGATCGGCGAGGTGGTCGCGGGCACGGCCCCCGGGCGACGGGATGACGAGCAGGTCACGCTTTTCAAATCGGTCGGCAACGCGGTCCAGGATCTGGCGGTGGCGATCGTGGTGTTGGAGGAGGCGAAGAACCTGGGGCTCGGAACCGAGGTCGCGCTGTGAAACCGACGTTGTTGATTCTCGCAGCCGGTGTGGGTTCTCGTTTCGGCGGGCTCAAACAGCTCGACCCCGTCGGCCCGGGCGGCGCGGCGTTGATGGACTACACGATGTATGACGCCCTGAAGGCGCGTTTTGACCGCGTGGTGCTGGTGATCCGGCGCGAGACCGAGGCCGAGATCAGCGATCATCTGGCGCGAGGTGCGGCGCAGCACCTCGAGGTGCACTACGCCTTCCAGGAGCTGGACGCGCTTCCGCCCGGTGTCGATCCGGCGAAGGACCGCGTCAAACCGTGGGGAACCGGACACGCGGTGCTGGTGGCGTCGCCCCTCCTCGATGGGCCCTTTGTGGTGGCCAATGCCGACGATTTCTACGGCCGGCGCGCCTTGGCGGCGCTCGCGAGCTACCTCGGTGAGACCGAGGGCTCCGATCCGCCGCACTGGGCCATGGTGGGTTATCAATTGGCCGATACCCTGCCGGCGTCGGGAGCGGTGTCGCGAGCGCTGTGCGTTCAGGACGGCGGGGGACGGCTGGTCAAGCTCCAGGAGATTCCGGCCATCGAACGCGCCGGTGGCGTGGCGCGGTGGACCGATGCGGACGGCATCGCCCACGTCCAGCCCCTCCAGTCGCTCGTCTCCATGAATCTGTGGGGTTTCACCACCGATCTGACGGCCGGGTTGGAGTCGGGTTTCCGCGCCTTCCTCGATGCCGGTCCGGGACGAGAGGATGAGTTCTACCTGCCGGTGGCGGTGGGGGAGGCGGTTCGCGAAAAACGGGCGAAGGTCCAGGTGCTCGACGAGGGCGGCCCTTGGTGCGGCATGACCTCGCCGGCTGATCGTGCGACCACAGCAAGCGTGTTGCGGGAGCTCGTCGATCAGGGAGAATACCCCGAGCATCTGTGGGAGTGATCACCCCCGGCACCGATGAAAGCCGTCGGGGCGGGGTTTATCCCCTCCCTGGGCTCGTGTCGGGGAATCGCGTCTGAAAATTCGGATGCCGGGCGGGGATGAACCCGGGGACCGATGAAAGCCGTAGGGGCGGGGTTTATCCCCGCCCGTGTTCCCGCCAAACAGAATCGTTGTGGCCGATCTGGTGCAGGGAGGGGATAAACCCCTCCCCTACGGTTGTCAGGGACGCGTCGTCGGGTGTGGATACCTTCCACGCTTCACCATCGGCGAGGTGAACCACCTCGGTGCGAAGATCCGTTTTGCGCAAACGCCGCTCGAACCCCTCCGGGGATTGACTGGTGCGGAGCAGGGGCGAACGCGGCTGCACTCCGAGGTGGATCGGGATGACGGTCCCGGCGCGGAGATCTCGAGCCGCCTTGACGGCGCCCTTCTCGCCCATGGTCAAGGGAATGCGGTAGGTGGACACCGGCATCAGGGCCACATCGATTTGAAAACGACGACCGATTTCGGTCATGAATGGCCGGTGGTAGGTGTCGCCGGCGAAGTAGACGCAGGCGTCTCTCGTCTGCACCACCCAACCCACCGTGCGGGCGAGGTGTGAGGCGGGGACCGCGGTGATGACCGCGTCCGCAACCCGCAGGCTTTTCCACGTTTCCACCGGCACCGGCGACCTCACGCCCTTGATTCGCATCACAACCGAGGTCCGCGACGGGACGAGAACGGGAGTGTCGGGCTCGAGACCGCGAAAGAACCGGCGGTCGGTGTGGTCCCAGTGACCGTGCGACACCAGCACGCCGTCGAGACGGCCGATCTCGTCCCGCGCCAGGGCGGGAGGGCTCACCCGGGCGTACGCGATGTGGCCGAAGGTACCGAAGTACGGATCGGTCAGCAGCCGTGTGCCGCCGGTCTCGATGAGAACCGTGCTGTGTCCTATCTTCGTGATGCGCATGAGTTCACTCTCCCTTTGCACGCCGCTGCCGGTGCAGCACGAGACCGCGCAGGTTGAATACGATCGAGAGCCCGATCATGGAACCGGAAACGCCCATGACAAAGCCCTGCCAGAAGTCAGAGGGTGGGTGGATGAACCGCTGGGCGAACAGACCCACGATCAGCGTCAGCATGCCGGCGCGAATCATGATGTCGGGGTCGTGAAGACGGTTTCTGAGCAACATGTCGGTTCCTCCGGG
>JAHEFN010000225.1 GCA_024640185.1 Gemmatimonadota bacterium
AACTCCATCAATTTCCGGCACAGCTCGCCGGACCGCGCCGGGTCGGCGGGCAGCTCCATCACCCGGGTGCGCAGCACCAGCACCGGTGGAGCGTAATTCACCGCCAGTTCGGCGCCATCGGCAGTCCGGACCAACCAGAGATCCTCCGCCAACGCCTCAAAGGGCAGTTCGAGTCGATCGAGCCAGGACTGGATGTCCTCACGCGTCGTCATCAGATGCTCTCCTTCGGCCCGGAGAATCCGGGCTTCAAACGGGTAACGTAGCGGCCCTCGGTGGGGCCCGACAATGTGGGGGTCACTCGGACTCCGGACTCGCGGCCCGGTCGGTGAGGAGCCGTTCGGCGAACTCCCGGTGGTCCTCCAGCTCCGCCACGCGGACCCGCAACTCATCGAGTTCGGCATGGATTCCCTCCGACAGCTCCTCCTCCCGACGGGCCCAGCGACCACGCTGGCGGCCCGAGGAGGCCACCAGGACGATCACGATGAGGGCCAGCAAGGCGAACGTCACGAGCCCTCCGCCGGGGACCCCGTGGCGGACCGGTTCGCCAGCAGCCGCTCGGAGAAGTCCTGGCGCTCCTCGATCTCCGCCACCCGGATACGAAGTTCGTCGAGCTCACCGTAGACCGCGTCGGCGACCTCACCGTCCGCCAGGGCATCCGGCGGGTCGCTGATCCGCTGGGCCAGGGCCCTCGCAATCGGCGAGCGGGAGAGGACCATCACACCCACGAGGACCATGACCCAAACAGGAATCGCCGCGGGGCCCATCGTTCCCGAGGCTGCCGCCAGCGCCCCACCGACGCCGACGCCGGCCAGGCCAATTCCGATCCATGGTGCCCAGATCCGGGCCTCGGCCACCTTGTCCTCGCTCACGCCGCCCCCTCGGCGCCTGCCTCGGCCTTCTTGTCGGCCAGCAAACGCTCGGCAAAGTCCTGGCGCTCCTCCATTTCCAGCATCCGGGTGCGCAGGTCATCGAGTTCGGCGTAGACCTCCTCGGGAACTGCCATCTCGCCCTCGACCTCACCGTGGATCCTCGCGGCAATGGCCTCTCCGACCGGCCCCTTCATCGTCAGCCATCCGAAGACACCCACCGTCCCCCAGATCGGGATGGCCGCACTACCGAGCACGAAGGTCACCACGACCAGTCCACCGACGATGAAGAAGAGCGGCCGTCCGAGGGACGCGATCGCCGGCGAGTGGCTGCCTGTCTGATGGCTGTGACGATCACGAGTCATGGTGCCGCATTCTCCTTGCCGCTCGAGAGCACCCGCTCCATGAAGTCCAATCGCTCCTCGACATCCTCCAGCCGGTGAAGCGACGCCTCGACCTCGCCACTCGTCAGAGCCTGCTGCTCCATCGCATCGAGCCGGCGGCGGGTCTCCTCCAGTTCAGCACGGATGGCCTTCGAACCGCCGCCCTCGATCCGGCGTGCGAACGCCCGAACGAGCGGGGCGATGAGGAGCACCGTGCCAACGACCACCACGACGGCGACGATCGCGACGACCTCGGGCGGCAGGGTCACCCAGGGCGGCAGGTCAGGCGGCGATGGGAGCTGTTCGAACTGGATCATCAGGGTGCTTCCTCCGCTTTCCGTGCCAGCAGTCGCTCGGTGAACTCCAAGCGCTCCTCGAGTTCCAGCATTCGCTGGCTCTCGAGCGACAGCTCCTGAACCCGGTCCTCGAGTTCCTCGAGTCGGAATGCAGAGTTGGGATCTGCCACCGCCCCTCCCTCGAGTAGGCTGCCGATTGCGGTGCCGAGAGGTCCCTTCAGGACGAACCAGTAGATGAGCGTCGCTGCGGCAACCCCGAGCAGGGTGTATTCGAACCCGGTACTGCGGGTCATCGAGATCAACTCCATCAGGAAGCCCAGCGCCGCCCCGACAGCAGCGAACGCCAGGAAGCCCCCAAGGACCCTGTTGAATGTCCCCTTCATTGACTCCCCTCGGTCGCGGATCCGGCCTGTTCGTGCTGACGCGTCAACAGCCGTTCGGCAAAGTCGAGTCTCCCCTCCAGCTCGTCGAACCGGGAGAATTGGGCCTCGACCTCGCCGCTGGTGAGTGAGCGCACCTCGAGTTCGGCGAGACGATGTTCGATTTCCTCGAGCCGGGAGCCGTCGATCGCCTTCCCGGATATCCGTGTCGCGAGCGCCTTGAACACAGGGGCCATCGCGACCCAGAACCCCACCCCCATGGAACCGACCGCAAGCCAGAAGGCCAGATCACCAATGCCGTCACCCATCCTCGCCACCCTCCGGCGGCGGCGCGCCATCCCGCGCGCTGGCCAGCAGCCGCTCGTTGAAGTCGAGCCGCTCGCGCACCTCTTCGATCTCGAGCCTCATCCGGTCCATCTCGTCGTAGAGGGCGTGGTCGACCTCCAACTCGGGCGCCGTCTTGCCGAAACGGATCCGATCGGCAATCGCCCTACCCAACGGGGAGAAGGAGATCCCCACGGTGGTCAGACCGCCGAAGATGAAGATGATCGCAATGATGTCTTCCACCGGACTTCCTCTCGGTCGATCTGGATTGGTGGGTCGTACGGGACGATCCAGCCTATTGTTTCAGAGGGGAACGGCCTATTTCCGTCGCGGCTTGAGCTGGACCAGGCGCTCCTTGGCGAGCCGCCGTCCGGTTGGGGTCGCGGCGAGTCCCCCGCCGGCAGTCTCCCGGTACCGGACATCCATCTCCCGGCCGATCTTCCCCATCGTGTCGATCACCTCGTCGACCGGGATCGGGAATTCGATCCCCGCCAGTGCCATCTCGATCCCGGCCAAGGCCATCGCCGCTCCGGTGGCATTGCGGTAGACACATGGCACCTCGACCAAGCCGCCGAGCGGATCGCAGACCAACCCCAAGGTCCCCTGCATCGTGACCGAGACAGCGTGCATCGCCTGCCGTGGGGTCCCACCCAGGAGTTCGACCCCGGCTGCCGCGGCCATCCCGGCCGCCGCACCGGTCTCGGCCTGACAGCCACCCTCCGCTCCCGAAAGCGAGGCGCGGATGGCGACCACCCCGCCGACAATCCCGGCCGTGGCCAGGGCCATCACCACGTCCTCGTCGCTCTTGTCGTGATGCTTGGCCAGGGCGAGCAGGGTGCCAGGCAAGACCCCAGCTCCACCGGCCGTCGGGGCGGCGACGATGACCCCCATCGCCGCGTTGACCTCCTGCACCGCCAGCGCCGCAGCCAAGGCATCGACAAACGCGGTGCCGGCCAGTGGCCCCCGCCCTGCAGTGAGCTTGGCCGCGTCGCCGCCCACCAAGCCGGAGACCGAGAAGAGGTCCCCCTGCAGCCCCCGGGCGACGGCACCCTGCATCACCTGGAGGGCGCGGAGCAGCCCCGCCACGATCTCCTCGCGCGTGCGCAATCCCCGAGCGGCCTCACTCCGAATCGCCAATTCGCCGAGGGTGATGCCCTCGGCCTCGGCCGCCTCCACTGCCTCGAGGACCGTCTCCCAGTCGCCGTTCATGCCACACGCTCGATGACACGCAGCGTGCGCACCGAGCTGTGCGCCCGGATCTCTTCCACCGCAGCCTCACTCGGGGGTGAGTCCAGTTCGTAGACGTGAATGGCATCACCGCCCTTCTGCCGACGCGACACCTTCATGGTGGCGAGGTTCACGTCCTGATCCGCCAGGGCGCGAGCCACCCGCGCCACCGCACCGGGCCTGTCCTGGGCCACAACCACCAGGGTGGTGTAGGTCCCATCGAGATCGACCCGGAACCCGTCGATGGCGGTGATCAGGATGCGGCCTGCCCCGATCGAGGATCCGGTGAGGGTGGCCGTCTTGCCGTCGCGGGTCACCGTGATGCGGGTGGTGTTGGGATGATGGTCCCCGCGCAGCGTGGTGTTCTCGAAGGTGACCTTCATGCCGGCCGCGGTCGCGGCTTCGAGTGATTCACGGAGCCGTTCGTCGTCGGGGAGATAGCCGAGCAATCCGCCGGCGATCGCCCGGTCGGTGCCGTGCCCGATCCCCGTTCGAGCGAACGAACCATGCAGCTCGACCTTGGCCTCGTCAGGGGTGCCACCGACCAGGGCGCGTGCGATGATCCCGATCCGGCACGCGCCCGCCGTGTGGGAGGACGACGGCCCGACCATGACGGGACCGATGATGTCGAGCAGTGAGACCATGCGAGTCAGATCAGTTCGGCTTCGGTGATCGCGCCAATGGAGACCGCGATTTCGGTCTCATCCTCTCCCGAGGGGCGCAGGAATACCTCGTGGGCCGTGGGGTGCAGGTCCACGCTCGAGGGAACGCCGAGCACCTCGGTGCCGTCGTCCATCATGAGCCGAACCGCCTTGTTGTTCCCGTTGGCAAACCCCAGCACCTCGATCACGGCGTCGATGTCCATCGTCCACCTCCCGGTTCAGGGTGTGCTTCAAATCTACTGCCATTTCCCCCCAGACCGGGGCTCAGGGCAGCCCGCCGAACACCCCGTTCGGTCGATCGCTCCCGGGGCTTGGCACCGACACCGGTGCCGAGACGCCAAAAACCTCCTCACGGCGGGCACCGGCACCGATATTGTCGACCATGAAGCCCAATTGCTGGGTCAGCCGCAGGCCCTCTTGAGAAAGGCCCCGGTGTAGGACGTGGGATGTGCCGCGAGCGTCTCGGGCGATCCCGTG
>JAHEFN010000226.1 GCA_024640185.1 Gemmatimonadota bacterium
GTGTTCAGCCGGACCCCGGCGGGGTGGCGGCAGAACCACTACCACGAGTCGCTGCTGCAGCACGGTGAGCAGGACGACTCCTAGGCGAACTCACCGGGCGGGCAGGGAGGCCGCTGTCGTCAGGGCGTTCCCGCGGGCCGCGGCACCACCACCCCGTTCTTCATCACGAACGTGACGGCCTTGAGCGTCTCGATGTCGGTGAGTGGGTTCCCCGGCGTGGCGATCAGATCGGCCCACATCCCCACCTTGAGCGTGCCGCGCTCGTCGCCCACGCCCAGCAGTCGCGTCGCATCACTGGTCATCGCCTTGAGAATCGCCGGGGCAGGGATGCCAGCCTCTACCCACGGATCGATGCCGAGGATGGCGTCCTCACCCCGGCTGAGGCCATCGATGGCCGAGATGGCATCGGTGCCGTAGACCAGCTTCACGCCGAGGGCATGGGCTCGGCGGAGCCGGTCCACCCAGCGCTCCCGGACCGCGTCCGGTGACCGCAACCCCAGGTACTCCGTGCCCACCAGCACGATGTCATGTTCCTTCGCCAGCCGCAGCGCCGAATCGGACATGGAGGCGCCGTGCTCGATCGAGTGGACCCCGGCGCGGGCGGCGTTGATGGCCCCCTGCTCGGTCCAGGCATGGGCGGCGAGCTTGAGCCCCGCCCGCTCGACCTCGTCCTTCATGAAGGCGATGTCGGCGGTGGTGTAGATGTACGGCTGGTCGTCCACCACGATCTTGATGACCGTGGCCCCGTAGTGGATGTTCTCGCGAATCGCCTTCACCATCTCATCGCGGGTGTCGGCAAAGAAGTACTCCGGCTCTGCCAGGTTCTGCTTGTCGGGTTGCAGGTGGAACTGGCCACCGTAGGGAGCAATGATCCGGCCGGCGGTGATCATGGTCGGCCCCTGGATCATCCCCTCTCTGATGGCCCTTTGCACCTGCACGCAGGCGTAGTTGCCCTCGTTGCCGATGTCGCGCACGGTGGTGAAGCCTGCCTCCAGCATGGTGCGGGCATTGACGACCCCCTGCACGGCACGGAAGGCGTCGGGATCGCGGAGCGTGGTCAGGTAGTAGCTGCCGGCGTCGCGCGTCGGCTGGACCACCATGCAGAGGTGGGTGTGGGCGTCGACCAATCCAGGTGAGATCGTCGATCCGGAGAGGTCGATTGTGGTCGCACCGGCGGGAATCTGGACGTTGCCACCGATGGCAGTGATCCGACCATCCTCGACGAGGATCACCTGATTCCTGGCCACGGTGCCGGCGTCGGGATCGACCACGCCGCCAGCGCGGATGGCGGTGACCTGGGCGGCGGCGGGCGCCGTGAGCAGCGCGAGGGCGGCGACAACGGTGGAGAGGCGACCCTGCATGGGAGACTCCGGAGGGGCGAGAGGTGGAGAGGAATGGTTGGCGGAGCAGGGATGATCCTACCGCCTGCGGGCGGAAGGCACCAGCCGCCCTGCCTCGACTGGCGGGGGCTTCCCCCTGACAACATGTTACGGGGGTCCCCAACGGTCGGAGCCCCCCCGTGCCACCGTCCCCCGGTCGCCGCTGCGGCATCCTCTCCCTCGCCTGTGCCGCCCTGACGGTTTCCGCCTGTGCGCCCACCCCGGTGGTGTTCAGGCCGGCCACCTGTCGCGCCGATCCGTGTGCCACGCCGGTGCGCCTGGTGGCCGACAGCACCAACCCGGTGCCCGACTACCCGGAGATCATGGCAGCCGTGGGCATCGAGGGGACGGTGGTGGCAGAGTTCGTGGTCTTGCCGTCAGGGTCCGTGGACACAGCCAGCGTGATGATTCGCTCGATGACCAACAGGGCCTTCGAACGCTTCTCCGTCGAGGCGATCGCCAAGTGGCGGTTCCATTCAACGAATGGGACGGCGCTCGCCGCGCCGACCGGGTATCGCGTCACGCTGCGGTACGTCCTCGGCGACATCCGCTGCCCGGGGCCACGCATCGGGACGGCCACCTCCGCCTGGGCGATGCGCGGCGGCAAGCCGGTGCTCACCGTCGAGAGTTGTGCCCCGCGCCTGGTGCCGCGGGACCAGATCCGGCCGATGCGCCCGACCCCCGCGTGAGGGAGAGATGAAGGGAATCATCCTGATGATGCTGATGACCCTCGGCGGCTGGGTGGGCTGGACCGTGGGGTCCTGGGCCTCGATCTGGGTCGCTCTGGTGCTCAGCTGCAGCGGAACCGCTCTCGGCCTCTACGCTGCCCGGCGCTTCAACGCCGAGTACATGCCCTGAGGAGGCATCATGGTCACCGTCTTTGAGGGTGGCGACTGGGCCGAATTGGCCGTCGCCAAGATGCTGCTCGACGCTGAAAAGATTCCGTTCGTCACCCAAGGTGAGGGAGTGCAGGACCTCTTCGGACTCGGCCGGGTGATCGGGGGATTCAACCAGATCACCGGCCCCGTTCAGCTCCGGGTTCGTGAGGAAGATGCCGACCGGGCGCGCGAGGTGCTCTTGGAGCTGGAGGATGCGCCGGAGAGCTGACGGCCCCGGTGCAACCCCACCGCCGAGACGAGCAGGCTACGGGAAGAGGAACTCCAGGACCGCAGTGGCACCGGGATCAACCTGCCGCTCGAGCCAGCGGTCCTCCTCGGGCGAGCCGACACGAATCACGTGCGGGGCTCGCTCGAAGTAGGGCAACGTCACCCGTTGGCCAACGATCCTCCGGGACGACACCAGTGTCCGGTCGACCCGCAGCAACTCCACGACCGGATCAGTGATGCCGCTGACTTCGACTGGCGGGAGGTGGCCGAGTGGGGTCCGGCCATCCCCGCTTGCTCGGTCGATCTCGATCGGCCAGCCCGGAAACTGGCCATCTGGCTGCGCGGCCGGATCGACGTGCCTCGGCCAACATTCGACGCGGATCCGCCCCGCCGTGCTGTCGAAGGTGACGATGCCGTATCCGGTGGCACGGTTGCGGATGATGGCCGGCTGCAGTCCGGTGTCGGTCGGGCTCGCGGCAGCGTGCACCGTGATCCGGTTGCCGAAGCCATCGAAATAGTCTCCGGTGTAGGCTGGCCCGTCGCCCGTGAGCGGCGCCTCGCGTGCCTCGGGTGCCGGCCACCAGCGTCGCGGCCAGATGTTGTTGAGTGCCGGTCCGGTGAACGAAAAGGCCGCATCACCGAACCCATCGATGCCGTGCTGTACCATGGTGGCGAGGTGCTGGTCGCCGGCAACATGGAATGCCGCGCAGCGGCGGATGAGCCGCAGCACATCGTCGCGCCGTGCTTGAGGCCAACCGTTGGAGTCCATGTCCACCGCGAGCTTGTCACCCTCGACGTACTCCCCGGGTGGCGGCACCGGCAGCCCGGGCAACACCGCCCCGCTGGTGGCGTCGTGCGGGATGGTGTGCACAGCGGCGAAGTTGGTCTGCGACAGGACGACCTTCATGTGGGTGGGACCACGCCAGTCGCGCGTCCAGCTGGCAAGGAACGCCATCTGTCGGTCGCCGAGCAGCGTCGCACCCGGTGGGTCACGGTGGTCGCGGATGTCGAAGTCGGGGTTTTGGATCCAGCCGTTGAAGACCTGGGCATCCCCTGGGAGGACATTCGCCGGTGCCGACTTGAACTTGCGGTCCTCGAGGATCGCGAAACTCACCCCGCCGTATTCCCAGTCCGTGAAGTAGACGCCGATGCCTTGATCCACCGGCCGCGGGTCGGGCGGATCGGGGAGGTGGCTGGTCTGGGTCATCTGCATGGCGTTGACCCATGCCGCCGGCATCTTGTAGCCGCCCCGGTCCTGTGCCGCAGCGCCCCAGCCCTGGTCCAATGGTGCGGCGTGGCCACCCTCGCCCCAGATGTTGCCGTGGTAGGCATCGTGGTCGTCGGGGATGCATGCCGAGGGGATGTCGCGAAAGATCTCGCGATACGACCACCCGAACATGTACCACTTGTGCAGCATGTCGAGCGCGGCCGACTCCACGCTGTCGGTCTGAATGCCGAACCCGCCGGAGCCTTCGTAGAACTGGTCACCCAGAAAGAGCGCGAGGTCGGGCTCGTGATGGGCAACGTGGGTGACCACGTCGGCATCCGGGAAGCCATGGTCGGCGTTGCAGCTGAAGACCGCAGCCTTGACCTGGGCGAACGACGGCGGTGCAGCGGCGATCGTACCGGGGTACGCGAAGGTCCGAGGCCCCCCCGCCAGCGGCAGGTCGAGCCGAACCCGGTAGTTGGCGGCCCGGAAGGGATCCCATCCCTCGACGCGGAAGCGGGCGGTCCGCGAGAGCGGGTCGACGGAGGTGCGACCGCGAGCGGTCCACGCCAGCCCCGGCTCCCTGGTCTCCAGCGTCACCTCGAGTCCCGCGATCCCATCCACTGGGGCAAGTTGTGCGGTCAGCTTGAGGATGCCGCGGTGCACGGTGTACTGGGCGAACATGATCGGGCCGTAGGCCGCAGCCGGGTCGGCCGATATGCCCGGCCCCGCGATGGTCCAGTCCGCAAACGAGGCTCCCGGCCCCTCAGCGGTCGAACTGCGGTGGGAGAGCAGCGCCAGGCTCCCGAGCGTCCGGTCGGCAGGGAGGCTCCCGAGGATGAGGGTCGCCAGGGGAGGCGTATCCTCGCGTGCATGAGCGGAGAGTTCGACCGCAGTCCCGGTGGGGGTCGATCGTGAC
>JAHEFN010000012.1 GCA_024640185.1 Gemmatimonadota bacterium
CCGGCGACACCGAACTGATCATGCAAACGCCCCACGAACGGCGGGCCGCGGTCTTGGCGACCGAGGGAGCCGCTGGCTTCCGGGCCGAGTTCGTCCTCACCCGACCGACCATCGTCGAAGTCTCCGCCGTCGGGCCGTTGGACTATCCGGAGGCGCGGGCGAGCGCCTCCAAGGTGCTGCTGCTCGAACCGGGGGTGGACATCGATGGCAACGGCATCGTTCTCGAGCTCCACGGCCTGATCGTGGAGGTCCTCGGCATGACCGTGAATACGATCGATGCAGGCGTCACCGTCCGGGCCCGGGTCCGCATGCTGTGCTCCTGCCCAACGGGGCCAGAGGCGCTTTGGACCGTCGAACGGATTGTGGCACGCCTGATGGATGGTGACGAGATGCTCGCCGAGGTGCCGCTGGCCTTCTCCGGCGAACCGAGTGTCTACACCGGCATGGTTCCGCTCTCTCGATCGGGCTCGTTCACGCTTGTTGTCGTCGCGGCCGACACCGGCGGGGGGAATCGCGGCATCGGTTCCATGGCATTCTCGGTGAGGTAGTCAGACAGGTGCGGTGACCCAGGCCTCTGGCGTCATGGGATCCGGGGGCAAAGGTGGAGTTGCCCGTCAAGTTCGTATCAACTATTCTTGATGCGTGTGACTCGCACTGACCCAGAGGTACCCGATGCCACCGACCATGCAGCTCTTCGACCCCGCCATGTGCTGCACCAGCGGCGTCTGCGGCGTCGATCCCGACCCCGAACTGGCGCGAATCGCGGCTGACCTGGAGTGGCTTGGGCGGCAGGGTGCCCGGATCGAGCGCTACAACCTGGGACAGGAACCGGAGGCCTTTGCCGCATTGCAGGCGGTGCGGACCTCACTGCAGCGGGATGGCGTCGCCGTCCTCCCCTTGGTGCTCGTTGACGAGCAGATCGTGAGCCGAGGCCGGTACCCGACACGAGCCGAATTGGTGGCGCTGGTAGGAGGGCTGACGCATGCCGACGCTCGCTGACCTCGCGACGACCCTGCCACGGTTCACCTTCTTCACCGGCAAGGGAGGTGTGGGCAAGACCTCGACAGCCTGCGCCCTGGCGGTGCACCTCGCCGATCAGGGTCGGCGGGTGCTCCTCGTCAGCACCGATCCAGCCTCCAACCTGACCGATGTCTTCGGGACGGAGATCGGCGAGACCCCCACGCCGGTTGGGGTACCGGGACTCGCCGTGATGAACGTCGACCCTGAGGGGGCTGCCGCAACCTACCGTGAGCGGGTGATCGGGCCGGTCCGTGACACCCTGCCGGCGGATGCCGTGCGACAGATGGAGGAGCAGCTCTCCGGGGCATGCACCGTCGAGGTGGCCGCCTTCGATGAGTTTGCCTCGCTGCTGGTAGATGACGCCAGGATCGGCGGGTATGACCACCTGCTCTTTGACACCGCGCCGACCGGGCACACCCTGCGGTTGCTGCAGCTGCCGGCGGCATGGAGCGGCTATCTCGATGCCAATACGCGAGGCGCCTCATGTCTCGGTCCACTCAGTGGGCAGTCTGCCAAGCGCGACGTCTACGCCGCCACGACACGGGTGCTCTGCGATCCCGAACAGACCCTGATGGTGCTCGTCACGCGTCCCGAGCCGAGCGCCTTCACCGAGGCGGAGCGGACCCGCGGCGAGCTCGAGCCGTTGGGCATCACCAACATCGTTGTGGTGCTGAACGCGGTCTTCCACGCCACCGACCAAGGCGATCCGCTCGCCGTGGCGATGGAACGCCGTGGCGCCGTGGCCATCGCCACGATGCCGGAGGCCCTCGCGCGGTTTGACCGGATCGACCTGCCGCTGCAACCGTACAACGTGGTGGGACTCCCAGCCCTCAGGGCGCAGTGCGGTGCTCCCCCGCCGCTACCAGCCACCATCGTGGCCACCCACGACGCACCGACCCCGGACCTCAATGCCCTCATCGACCAGCTGGCCGATCGTGATCACGGCCTGGTGATGCTGATGGGGAAGGGTGGGGTGGGGAAGACGACGGTGGCTGTGGCGATCGCCGTGGCACTCGCCGAACGCGGACATGCCGTCCACCTGACGACCACCGATCCCGCCGCGCACCTGGCGGAGACCCTCGCGGGAGAGGTGGAGGGACTGCGGGTCAGCCGGATCGACCCGGCTGTCGAGACGCAGCGCTATCGCGAGAAGGTCCTGGCGCGATCGAAGTCGGCGCTGGATGAGGACGGCCTGATGCTCCTGGAGGAGGACCTGCGTTCCCCGTGCACCGAGGAAGTGGCGGTCTTCCATGCCTTTTCGAGGATCGTCAACGCGGCTCGCCGTGAATTGGTGATCGTCGATACCGCACCCACCGGGCACACCCTGCTGTTGCTCGATGCGGCTGGTTCGTACCACCGGGAGATCCTTCGGGCGCCCGGAGTCGCCCCGGAGCGTGTCATCACCCCGCTGATGCGACTGCAGGATCCGATGCACACCAAGATCATCCTGGTGACACTTCCGGAAGTGACCCCGGTGGCTGAGGCCAGAGGGCTGCAGGATGATCTCCGTCGGGCCGGCATCTCCCCCTGGGGGTGGGTGGTCAATCAGAGCCTGACGGCCGCACGCCCCACCGACGCCGTGCTCCGCGCCCGAGCCGAGACCGAGAAGCCGCTGCTCGACACCGTCCGCGAGCAGCTGGCCACCAGGTTCGCGGTCGTGCCGATGTGTCCAGAGTCCCCGGTCGGACGGGTGGCACTTCGCGCGCTGGCAGGTGAAGGGACGGCACGAGTCGGGACGTAGCGCCTTCCTCACCGAGGAATGACACGGAAGCCCAGCAGTGACTCACGTCGCTGCTGGGCTTCCCCTGTCACGCCATTCCTCTGCCACCCACGGCCATCACCCCACGGTCACGGCTGCACCTCGCGTGCGGTCGGGAACGCCGGCGCCGGCCACGGCCCGATCTTCTCGACCGTGTATTCGCTGGCCCAGAAGTCCGGCGGCCCCTCACTGTCCGCGACCTTGTTGGCGGCCGGACGCAGTCCGCGCTTGAGGTAGGCCGCGATGTTCCAGAGCTCCTGGTCACTCATGTGCCGCCACGCGGGCCAGGGCATCGGGATGGCGAGGTACTTCGGCATCTCGGGGAAGTTGCCCTCGCCCGGCACCATCGAGGTGATCGTCACGTCGGGTGTCTCCCCGGGCCGGAGCCCGAACCGCAGCGAATTGAAGATCTGCCGCTCGGTGAAACGACCCAGCCCGGTCAGATTGTCGGGAGTCAGGTTGCGGGGACGGGTCGTGAACGGCCCGATCGTGAATTCCTGGATGGGATCCATGACGCCCATCAACCAGCCTTCCGAGGCGGGGTTGGCACCGCCGCCATGGCAGTCGCCACAGCCATGGTTGACCACCAGCTGTCTGCCGGCGTCCACATCTGCCCGTGCCGCCAGCTGCTCGGCGGTCAGCGGGCCGTTCGACGTTGCCTCGACCGACCCGGAGGGGCCGGGGATGACGAACGTCGCCGTGAGTGCCAAGAGCGAGATCCCGGCGAGCAGACGCAATACGTTTGACATGATCATGCCCTCGTTCAGCGGACTTCCAGGACGCCCATCATCCCGTGGTCCTCGTGATCCAGAATGTGGCAGTGGAACATCCACTTGCCGGGATAGTCATCGTACCGCACGATGAAACGCACCTGCTCGTGTTTGGGAACGTTCACGGTGTCCTGCCAGCTCGGGAACGGCTCCGGCACGCCGTTGCGATCGAGCACCTGGAACGGGAAGCCGTGCAGGTGGAACGGATGATCCATGCCAACGAGGTTCTCGATCTGCCAGATCTCGGTCGCACCGAGTGGCGCCACCACGTCCATGCGATCGGGATCCATCCGTCGGCCGTTGATGAGTCCCTGTGAGAGCGACATGACCCGGGTCGCCGTCGAAGCCGCGGGATCGAGGGGGGTCACCACACGCAGGCGCTCGGGAACCGGCATCGGCGGGACTGCCGGTTCCCGGCTGTATGCCAGCGTGAGGAGGTCGAGGGTCTGATTCCAATCGGCCGGCCTGGTCTGCGGGATGTACCGGTCATATGGCAAGGACTGGAGCCTGGCCACGGTGCCCGGCGCCGCAGTGCCCCGGATCAGCACCTCGATCCGTTCGGAGGGGGAGAGCAGGATCTCGGCCACCTCAACCGGGTGCTCGAAGAGCCCGCCATCGTTGCCGACATGCAGCAGGGTGTGGCCCTCGAGGGCCAGTCGATAGCTGCGCGCGGCCGAGGCGTTGACCACCCGCCAGCGCTGCATCTCGCCGCTCCGGATGCTGAGCGTCGGTTGCAGCACCCCGTTGACGAAGAGCAGTGGGCCCTCTCGCCCATTCTCCAAGTCGATGCGGCCTGCGGGGGTCTTCGGTTCCGGCAGGTCGATCCGGGCTTCGCTGTCGAGCCGGTTGTCGGTGAGGACGAGCAACTGTTCGGGCACCGTGGCGAGCGGATCGTCATGCGCGCGGACAATCAGCGCCCCCGCGAGTCCCATCGCCACCTGATGGCCTGCCCGGGCGTGCGGGTGCGGGTGGTACCAGTAGGTCCCCGCGCTCCCCACGGCAGGGGTGAAGTTGTAGTCATAGCTCTCACCCGGCAGCACCGGGCGGAAGGGACTCCCGTCGGCCTCGAACGGCAGGTGGAGGCCGTGCCAGTGAATCGTCGACGGCTCTGCGAGGTGATTCTCGAAATGGACGGTGACCTCGTCGCCCTCGAAGACCTCGAGCACGGGGCCTGGCACCTGCCCGTTGTAGCCGAACATGTCGACCTCAACGCCGGGCAGCAGATGCCGGCGGACAGGGCGGGCCGTCAGGTCGAACTGTCGCCGTCCGGGGGCGTGGCCACCGGCGCGACGGGGTAGCATCGGCACAGCGATGGCGGTCGCGAGCACCGCACCGGTGCTGGCGACGAACGAGCGTCGATCCATGGTTGTCCTGAGTAATGGGTGCCGAATATTGTGGCCGCAGGGGAGCGCTGTCAAATCACCCGGCCGCGCTCGCGCCGGTGCATCCGGGATCGGTGTCGTCGGTGGCCTGCCGGGGTCCCGTGTCACCCGCCGCCGTCCCCGTGCCGCTATCGCAGCCCGATCTTGTCCACCATCTCCTGAAACCGCGGGTCGGCACGGAATGGCTGATAGCCCGGGTCGAGGTGGAGGTAGATCAGCCCTGCCGAACGCTCCTCGAGTGCCTTCCGCAGCCGGGCGAACCCCTTGTCAAGGTCACCGAGGGCGCCGAAGCCCATCGCGAGCACCTCGTCACGGAAGTACTCGTGTTTCGACTGCTGTTCGAGCCGCTCCATGATGGCGGTGGCCTCCTCGATCTCGCCAAGGGCCACCAGCGGCCTGACGATCATGGCATCGTACGATCGCACCGCGGTGCCGAGGGACTGTGCCTTGCGGAAGGCCGTGAGGGAGGCCTCCGGGTTTCCGAGCTCGAGCTCGGCGGCCCCAATGTCGAGGAGGGCCTGGAAGTAGCTCGGCTCGATCTCCAGGCTTTCGCGGCTCTGCTCGATCGCGGCATCATAGCGCTCGGCATAGAGCAGGAAACGTCCCAGCCAGCGGCTGTAGTGTGCCGTCAGGGGGTCGAGGGCCAGGGCGGCTCGCATCTCCTCCAGTCCCTCAACCAGCCGTCCCACCGCTGGCAGGGTGCTGCCGTACACGAAATGGGCTTCAGCGTAATTGGGATTGTGCTCCACCGCCTCGGCGAGGGCCTTGGACGCACCGTCAAAGTCCCATTCGTACCAACAGAGCACCTTGCCGAGCGAGGTGTGCGCCTCCCCGAGGGTCGGATCGATCTGGATCGCTCGGACCGCGGCGGACTTTCCCTTCGGGTACGCCTCTTCGGGTGCGACCCAGTCATCGGCGAGGTTGCACCAGCAGTCGGCGATCCCGGAGTATGCCCGTGCGTATCCGGGATCGGCATCGAGCGCCTGTTCAAACAGGCTGAGCGCCTTCTGGAGGTCATGCTCCGCCAAGCGGTTGACGAAGAAGCGACCCTTCAGGTACATCGTGTACGCTTCGATGTTGTCGGTCGTCGGTGTGACGAGCGGTTCCTTCTGCTCCCCCATCAACTGTCCCTTGAGGGCATCGACGATGGCCCTGGAGAGTTCGTCCTGCACAGCGAAGACATCTTCCAGTTGCCGATCGTAGCTCTCGGACCAGAGTTGGTAGCCGTTGGCGACATCCACCAACTGCGCGCTGATCCTGATGCGATTCCCGATCTTGCGGACACTTCCCTCCACCACCGAGGAGACACCGAGTTTGGTGCCGATCTGCTCGATGTCGACCGTCTTGCCCTTGAAGGCGAACGACGAGGTGCGCGAGGCCACCTGGAGGTCGGGAATCTTGGCCAGGGCGTTGATGATCTCCTCGGTCATGCCGTCGCTGAAGTACTCGTTCTCCGGGTCAGCGCTCATGTTGGCGAACGGCAGCACCACCACCGACTTCCCGGTGGCTACCACCGGCGCCGGTGGGGTGCTGCCGGTTGGGGTGTGGCCGTCGCGCTGGATCATGGCCAGCGCCTCGGCGAACTCGCCGACCGAGGGATACCGGTCGACCGGGGTGCGCGACATCGCCTGGATCACCGCCGCGTCGAGTTGGTCCGGCACGTCGCGCATCGCCTGGATATGGGGCACTGGGGCGACGAATCGCTTGGTGATGACCGCCTGTGCGCTGGGGCCGGTGAACGGCTGCTCGCCGGTGAGCATCTCATAGAGGACGCAACCGAGGCTGTACAGGTCGCTGCGACCGTCGACGTCGGAGTCGGCCGAGGCCTGTTCGGGACTCATGTACGCCGGGGTGCCGAGTGCAAAGCCGGTCTGGGTGATCGCTCCGCTCGCGGCGGTCATCGCCTTGCCGATCCCGAAGTCTGCCACCAGGGCGGAACCATCGTGCATCAGGATGTTGGCCGGCTTGACGTCACGGTGGACGACGCCCTGTCGGTGGGCATAGTCCAGCGCCGACGCCACCTCCCGGGTGATCCGGAGTGCCTCGTCGAGGGAGAGCATCTTCTCCTTCGCGATGCGGTCCCTGAGGGACTGCCCTTCCATGTTGGGCATCACATAGAAGAGCAGCCCTTCGGATTCCCCCGAATCGAACAGCGGCAGGATGTGGGGGTGGGTGAGCCGGGCGGCAAGCTTGATCTCCCGGAGGAAGCGGTCGGGACCGATCTCGCGGCTCAACTCGGGGCGGAGGACCTTCAAGGCGACGCTCCGCTCGTGGCGCACATCCCGGGCGAGGAAGACGACCGCCATGCCGCCCTCACCGAGCGGTCGCTCGATGACATAGCGACCGGCAAGGCCACGGTCGAGGCGCTCCTGGATATTGGTCATAGGACCTGAAGATGTGGCGACTCGGCGGGATGTGCCAGTTGAGCCCTTCCCGCCGCCCGGGGATATCCCTCCCGGGAGCCATCCGGCCAGGTCAACCATTGTTGGGGCTGGCCCGCTCCCCGGCCCACAGGACGCGTGGTTAGAATCCGGTGGGCGGTTCGTCATGCTGTCCCTCACCCGGGACCTGAGATGCTCCTTCACCACACCTTCATCCGCACGGCCAAGACCCACGCAGGCAAGCTGGCCATTGTTGACCGGACCACCGGGACGCGGCTCAGCTACGGTCGCGCCCTGGTCGGGTCCCTCATTCTGGCCAGAAAACTGGAGCGGCTCGACGAGGGCTTCATCGGGATCATGCTGCCGACCTCGGCGGGGTGCGCGCTCTCGGTGCTCGGCGCCCTGATGAGTGGCCGCACGCCGGTGATGATCAACTACTCCACCGGGGCTGCCGACAACTGCCGGTACGCGCAGCAGAAGTGTGCCTTCTCGACGATCATCACCTCGCGGAAGCTGCTTCCGAAGCTCGACTGCCCGGAACTGCCGGGAATGGTGTTCATCGAAGACCTGATGGCGGGGGTGTCGACGCTCGACAAGCTCGGCGCTTTGCTCCGGTCGAAACTGCCGACAGAGGTCCTCCTCACGCGTGTCCACCGCGGCGCGGAGGACGACCCTGCCGTGGTGCTCTTCACCAGTGGGAGCGAGCGCGATCCCAAGGCGGTGATGCTCAGCCACCGGAACATTGCCGCGAACCTCCGTGGCATCTCCGAGGCGATTGCGCTGAGTGCCGACGACATCTTCCTCGCCAACCTGCCGCTCTTCCATGTCTTCGGACTGACCACCAACCTCTGGCTGCCGATCTACCACGGCATGACCATGGTGACCTACGCCAACCCGCTGGATTTCAAGACGATCTGCACGATCATCCGCGAGGAACAGGTGACCTTCGTGGTGGGAACGCCGATGTTCATGTGGGGCTACCTGCGGAAGTCCGAGCCGGGCGACTTCGCCAGCTGCCGGATCGTGCTGACCGGTGCCGACAAGACCCCCGATTCGTTGCGACGGGAGTTCCTCGAACAGCACGACCTGGTGCTGCTCGAGGGCTATGGCTGCACCGAGACCTCGCCGGTGATCTCCTTCAACCAACCGGAGGCCAATCGCCCCGGCAGCGTGGGCCGGCCGTTGCCCAATGTCGAGGTGCGACTCGAGGATCATGAGACGGGGCGGCCGTGTGCCGTCGGGGAAGTCGGCAAGATCCTGGTCAAGGGCGAGAGCGTCATGCAGGGGTATTACGACGACTTCGCAGCGACCTCGCTCGCCATGCGCGACGGTTGGTACGACACCGGTGACATGGGGTACCAGGATGCCGAGGGGTACCTCTGGCATGTGGGCCGGCTGCGGCGGTTCATCAAGGTTGCTGGCGAGATGGTCTCGCTCATTCGGGTCGAGAATGTGCTGGAGCAGTGCCTCCCCAACGACGTGTCGTGCTGCATCGTGGAGGTGCCGGATGGCATCCGGGGGGCGCGCATCGTGGCGGCCGTGACGCGTCAACTTGACGAGGCAGCGGTCGTCAAGGCGATGTCGGCCGAGCTGCCGAATATTGCGCTGCCGAAGCAATTCGTGGTGCTGGAGGAGCTGCCCGTCATGGGCAGTGGCAAGATCGACTTTCGACGGACCACCGAGCTGGTCCGTGCCGCTGTCCGTCCCGGGTAGCGCGGCAGCCTCCCCCCCTCTTCATACCCCGGGCGACGGGTGAGCGACCGGATCGCCTCGAGGGCCGGGCCGGCGGTGATGCCCGGCCTTTCGCGGCGGCCCTCGGAGCGACGCCGAAATCACTCATCCAGGGGGAGTCACATCACCGTCACGTCATAATCGACGAATGACCCGAAGCACTGCTCCCGACTGATCCGCCGCTTGCCCTTCATCTTGAAGACCATGATCGAGGCACCTCGATATTGCACGGTGGTCCCGCCGTTCTCGATCACGTCGGCACTGTCCCACCCGAAGAGTTGGACCTCGTACGCGAAGTCCCCGATCGTCGTGGTCCAACGATCGACGCGACCCGAGGGATCGCTGGAGAGCTTGTCCCGGCTGAGATCGAGTGTCCCGGTGGCCGGGGTCGCCTCCTGCACCAGCTGGACCAGTCCCGGCACGTCGGGGATGGTACCCGGCAGGTCGCCACAGGTGAGGTTGGCGAGGTCAACGCGCATCTCGAGCTGATACTCGCCCTTGGCCGAGAGGGTCCGGCTGTCATTCCTGCCGCTCACGGCCTGTGCCGCACCGACAAGGTCCCCCGTCACGGCGAGAGAGAGGGCAGTGCCGCCACCCCCGCTGGCCCCGCCGCCCTTCTTCGCGAGGACGATCGGTGAGGTGGCTTGGTCGAGGCCCACCGGCGTCTGGTTGCAGGCCGCGAGCAGGGCGACGCTGCTGATGGCGAAGCCGATCATTCGTGGTGTCATCATCTCCTCCTGGGGAATGGTCGAGGTGATTGCGAGCAATTTGCTCTGCAATCACGCGTGCGTTGTCACGTCCTCGCCGTCGCTGTACCCTTGCTTGACGGCAGCTGGACCGGGTCGGAAATGCCAGCGCATGGGCCAAGTCTCGCGCGTAGCCGTCACGGTACTCTCACGCAGCTCGTGAGGGAGGGCGTTCCAGTGATTCGACTTCACATCCTTGGCTCGCTCGACCTGCGCACGGACCCCTCACAGCCCGGCGTACGGCGCCTGCTGCACCAGCCCAAGCGCGTTGCGCTGCTGGCCTATCTGGCGCACCGGGCGGCAGGCGAGCCCGTCCGTCGTGATACCCTCCTCGGTCTCTTCTGGCCGGAAGGGAGCCAGGAGAGCGGGCGCCATGCCTTGAGTCAGGCACTCTACGTCCTTCGCCATACCCTGGAGGTGGACCTGATCCGGGCCGTCGGACAGGAGTCCATCGCCCTCGATCACGACAGGCTCTGGTGCGACAGCACCGCCTTCGATGCCGCACTGACCGGGGGGGACCTCGACGTCGGATTGAAGCTCTATCGCGGAGACCTCTTGGAGGGGTTCTACCTCCCGGGGGTCGGTGAATTCGAGCGATGGCTTGATGAGGAGCGCACCCGGTTGCGCGACCGGGCGGTCGGGGCGGCCCGGGCGCTTGCTGACCGGGAGGAGGCTGACCAGAACGTGCTCGGGGCGATCCGTTGGGCTCGGCGGACCGTCGAACTGGCCCCGTATGACGAGTCGGCGATCCGCCGCCTGGTCACCCTGCTGGCGAAGGCAGGCGACCGGACCGGGGCGCACCTCGAGTTCCAGCGATTTGCCGAACGACTCGATGCCGACATCGAGATCGCACCGCCGGCCGCCCTGGTCGACTTGATGGCTCATATCGAGCAGCTGCCGGTCGCTCCCGAACCACCGACCGTGTTGGTGAGCGCCGTCGGCACGGAATGGTCAGGGGTTGTGCCAACGCCGGCACCTCCACGGCAGGACCCCGTGCCACCTCGGGCAGATACTCTCCAGGAACCATCGCGCCCGCGCGTCGGCGCCCTCGCCCTGCTGGGTGGGATTCTCCTCGTCGCGATGGCCGCCGCGTTGATCAATGGGAGGACCGCCGGCGTTGTCGCGACTGACCCGGGGCAACCGCCGGTTGTGTTGGTGGCGGCTGCCGTGGTTCCCTCGGGTGATTCCCTTCTGGCAGCTCGGGCGAGATTGGTGCAGGATGCGCTTGGCCGCGAGATCGCTCGGACGGGTGTGGCGCGGGCGGTCGCCCCGATGGCCAGTTCAGGGGAGGATCCGGCGACCGCTCTGGTCCTCGGGAGCCGCATCTCCCGGCGCGGCGCAGCGACCGTGGTCGAGGTTCACGCTCGCGATCCCGTGACCGGCGTGTACCTGTTCACGCTCGAGCCGTTCACCCTCGACTCGGCCGGGGCGGGGGACCTCCAGGAGCTGCTTGCCCCGACGATGGTGGCGATCGCACAGTACTTCGATGAACGGCTCCGGGGGTGGTTCGCGCATGCCAGTCGTCCCCGGGACCTGGCCTCCCATCGCCGGTATGCCGAGGCACTGACCCGGTTTGGTGCGGTGGCGTATCCCACGGCCGGGGCCGAGGCCGCCGAGGCAATGCTGGCGGTCTGGCGGGCCGACACGGCGTTCACTGCACCGCTGATCTGGGCGATGTTTGCGCTGCTCGACGCCATTGAGCTCGATGCGGCGGACTCGATCGCCCACCAACTCGCTGGGCGCATCGAGACGTTGCCCGAGTGGGACCACCATGCCCTCGACTACTTCCTTGCCGATCTTCACGGCCAGATCCGGGAACGATACGACGCGGCCGAGGCCTTGGCCGCGCTGTCGCAGGATCCGTTCTGGCAGTTGCGGTTCGCCGAGGCCGCCGCTGCCATGGGCTGTGGTGAGGAGGCTCTCGACGCGTTGATCCGCTCCGACCCGCGTCAGGGGGCGATGCGGCGACATGTCCGTGAGTATTGGACCCTCCGGCTCGACCTGCGGCACCTCAGTGGCGATCCGGTGGCCGAGGCGGAGGATGCACGGCTGGCCTCGCGGCAGCTCACGGACGAGCAACAACCCGGGCAATGGTATCGGGTCCAGGCGGCACTGATCCGGGCCGCGGCTGTTGCGGGGGATTCCCAGGTGCTACGGCAGGAGCTCGGGAAGGTGCGCTCGCTCGGCCAGCGGGCCCATTTCCTCTACACGAGCTTGTTGTATTGGGGGCCACTCGATCTTCCGGCCGACGCTCCGGCGAAGGTCACGATTCTCGACAGTGCCAAGAGTTGGTACGCGGAGTGGCCGGACCGGAACAGCTGTGCGTATCAGAATCTCCGATTCACCTTGCTGTATCATGGAGCCGAGTGGGTGGCCGCCGATGCGGCACTGGCCGATCTGGTGACGGCCAGCTGCCTCGACACGGCGGAGGCCATCGTGGGGGCAGCCCTGTTCGCGGCGCATCGTGGCGACACGGCTCGTGCGATGGAGGCCATCGCGGCCTTCGATTGGGAGGCGGCCAACGACCACTATCGGCACATCGCGGTCGGCGATCCCCACTTCTGGCGTGCCAGGCTGCATGCCATCCTGGGGGATCCTGCCGCGGCGGTTGGTGACCTGCGGGTCGCCAACCGTCGTGGGGTGCCGTTTCGGGCGATCCTCGAGGGGGCCGCTTCGGTGGATTTCGACCGCATCAGGGGCTATCCACCGCTCGAGGAGCTGCTCGCCCCGCGAGCATGCGGAGCGTGACGTCGGGCCTCACGAAGCGGCAGGGGCCAGAGCATCGATGCGGTCGGCGAGCCGTTCGATCGCCTCCATGTAGGCGGTGAACTCTTCACGAGTGCAGGGCCTGTCCGGCTCGAGCCGTCGCGCGACGGCCGCCCGGAGGGTGGCCACATCGTCGCCGAGCAGTTCGGCGAGCGCGGCGAGCGTCGCCTCGGGTGTGGTGCCGGGAGGGCGCCCCCAGAGCACGGCCATCGCCCGGAGCAAGACGAGCAGGCCCGAGCTGCATGCCCTGACGAATCCTCCCAGGACCGGTTCCGTCTCGGCGAAGCGGATATAGGCCTGCCGCAACCGGATCACCTTCTCCCGAAACGCCACCTCCAGCGCCCGCCGCAACTCCTCACGATTGACCTTGATCCCGGCGACCGGATCCTCCCCGGCAAGCACGAGATGGTCCACCTGCATGTCGGTGATCTCGATCGGGAAGCTGTCTGCCGCCCGACCCCATTCCTTGCGGCCAATCACCAGCGGGGGGAGATGGCCCTGTGCCTGCCATTCGCCGATGGCCGGAGTCAATCGCGTCAGGGAGATCGGGGACGGGTCATCGACCACCACCAAGATCCTCACTTCCGACGGATCGTTGGCCCATACCTCGCTGTTCATCGATCCATCCAGGACGACGGAGCATCCGTTGTCGGTGTCGCGGCAGAGTCTCTCTGCCAAGGCGATCAGGTCCGCCTGTGTGGTTGCCTGTGTCATCGTTACATCCTCCTTCGTGTCCTTTCTTCTCTTGGCATGTTGCTGTTGCGGAGCTACGGGTGCGTTCGCCACGCCGGGCCGCTGTGCACGAATCCCGTTGGCTCGACCACGGGCCTGGTCACGGTCCCATCACCGAGTGTGTCGATGGTCCCTATCCCCAACTCGTCATGGAAGACCACACGACCGTCGGGCAGCCAGAGCGGGTTGAGTTGGGCGCCAGCCAAGTAGAGGAGGCGAGTCGGCTCGCTGCCGTCCGCCTTCATGGTCCAGAGATCGTACCCCGTCTGGTCGGTCCGGATTCCTCGTCGCCATACCAGCTTGGTGCCATCTGGCGACCAGTTTGGTTCGCGATCGAGGGTGGTGGGGGATGCTGTCAAGTTCACGCGGTGCGTGCCGTCGGCATCCACGACGAACAGGTCGCCCTCTTCGCCGGTCACCGTGTCCTCCACCGCGACCTTGGCACCGTCGGGCGACCAGGCCGCCTTGATGCCGGAGGTGAGGAGGACCTCCGGGCCCACACCATCGACCTCGATGACGAACACGTGGGTGCCATCATCGTAGGCAAGGCGGGTGCCGTCGGGTGACCAGTCGGCATTGGCCCCTCGCCCTGCCGTGGGTCCGCGGTCGGTGAAGTCCCGGAGCCCGGTGCCGTCGGCGTTCACCAGCATGAGGATCCCGGGGTACCGCTCGAAGACCAGGCGACTGCCATCGGGTGACCATGCGGCTCCCCGATCCAAGCTCTCGCCGAAGGTGAGTTGCACCACGCTGTCGGTGTCGGCCCGCAGGCCCATGAGGTGGGACTCCGTGGGCTCGATCTGGACCTGGGTGAAGGTGAGTGACAGGTCGTCCGGAAACGCGAGGCAGGCCACCCGCAGTCGCAACACGGTCACCAGGCCCTCGGCCACACCGGCGCTCACGCCCTCGTTCGCGGTGGCGCCGTAGCAGTTGGGCGCGTGACCCTCGAGATGGGCGGTGTGGGTCCCGGGCAGCAGGTCGAGATAGCTGAGGGTGTCCTGGGTCGAGGCTGGTCCGGTCTCCACGCCATCAATCACTACTCGGTACCCGTCGGGATCGAGGCCACGTCCCTCGGTCTCGACCATGACACGAAGCTCGGTGGGTGCCGAGACCTCGATGGCAGCGGAACCCTCCACTCCGGCGGCGACGGCGGTGATCGTGGCGAAGCCATTGGTCACCGCCGTCACGAGACCGGTCTGGTCCACGGTCGCGTGCTGCGGAGCCGATGACCGCCAAGCAATCGTCACCCCGGACATCGTTGTCCCTCCAGCGCCGCGAGCAACCGCCACCAAGCGGGCAGTGTCCTGCAACCGCACCAAGGCGAGGGCCGAGGGCGACACCGTAACGGAGAGGATCTGGGGTGGCGCCTCGACCGTGATGGCGGCCACTCCGGTGTGTCCCGCGGTGGTGGCACGGATGGTGGCCGTCCCGTTGCTGATGGCCGTGGCCAATCCCTGGCCGTCGATCGATACCGTGGTCGGGTCAGAGGATTGCCAGGTGAACGACCGGCCCGTGACGACCGACCCGTCGGCGCCCCTGGCCACCGCGGTGAGGCGAGCGGTGTCCCTGATTTGCCTAAGTTGCAACGTGCCGGGTGCCACGGTCACGGAAGCAACGGCGGCCGGTGGTGCCGACCCGGTAGGCGTGCTGCCTCCACAGGCGGCGAATGACAGGATGGCCATCAACGGCAAGTGCGGGAGGGAGTGATACGAGTCGGGCATGATGGCGTTCCTCGGCGTTGGGGCAGTGATGTGCGGGAAGGATTGGCGCACAACCATCACCCCACTCTCACCCCGTCGGTGATATCACCGGGCCCTTGCCCTCCCGCCCAAAATCGCCCAATCTCATGGATTCCCGATCCACTTTCTCGGAGTTCGCCGATGCCGGTCCCGGTCCTGAACCGCCCCGCCACCCTCGTCCTTCTCGCCGCGGCACTGGCGGTCACCGCCTCACCCTCGGCATCGCTCTCTGCGCAAATTCGCGCCAGCGAACGGGCCCAGGTCTCACAGACCATCGATGGCACCACCTTGAAGCTGGACTACTCCCGCCCCCGGATGCGGACACGTGGCGTGGAGGAGATTTTTGGCGCAGAGGTGCATTGGGGCGAGGTCTGGACTCCGGGCGCAAATGCCGGCACCAAGCTCGAAATCGACCGCGATGTCACCATCAACGGGGTGGCTGTCCCCGCGGGCAGCTACACGGTCTGGATGGTGGTGTCCCAGGAGGACAGCTGGAAGACGGCGTTGATCGCCGACACCACGCTCTTCCACACCGACCACCCCCCCATCAAGAGCGACATGATCCAGTTCCCCTCTCCGGTCACGATCGCCGGGCCGACCGAGGAGCTGACCTGGACCATCCGCAACCTCACCTCGGTGGGGATGACGGTGGAGATGGCGTGGGCCGACCGGGTGGTGGCGCTCGACGTGAAGGTCACCCCGTCGCTGCCGATCGACTTGGCGGCGGACAAGGCCGCCCCATTCGTCGGCCGCTATGCCGTCACGTGGGCGGACGGACCGACTCCGCCCGGGTGGGGCGACACGGCGGAACTCTTCCACGCCGACGGCGCCCTTCGGATGCGCTGGACGATCTGGTTCTGGCCGGAGATGGAGGAACAGATCCTCATCCCGCTCACCGACGAGTGGTTCACTTTCGGGATCGCGATCGACGGTGAGATGTTCGACGTGATTCGTGAGTTCACCTACGAGTTCACCGTGGAAGACGGCAAGGCCACCGGCTTCGAGGTGCGGCTCCCCGACGATCTCGTGCTGTTCCAGGGGAAGCGCATCGAGTAGCCGACGGGGCTGCTCGGGCCTGAGACTGCGAAGAGGCACCGGCTCGCCGCACCAAGATCGAGCTCACCGCACTCGGCCTCTCCCTGCCAGGGCGAGTGACGCGCGGCTCATGATCGATCTTGGCTCAGCGAGGGTGCCTCTTCGCAACTCTGGTACCTTCGGCCGGTCTCCGGTCTCCGGTCTCCGGTCTCCGGTCTCCGGTCTCCGGTCTCCGGTCAGGGCACGGCCTGCACCTGCTTCCTGACGAAGAAGATCCCCGCAAATCCACCGGTCACCGGGATCACTCCGCTCTTGAAGTAGGGGTAGTTGCTCCAGGTGCCGCCGCCCGAGCCGTCCGGGTCGGTGTCGAAGTGGCCCACCTCGCGCAGGTTCCGGGGATCGGAGATGTCGATGATCCGCAGCCC